>NZ_KB897978.1:0-282465 GCF_000377325.1 Thioalkalivibrio sp. ALgr3
CTCGCTGTGGGAGCTGTTGAAGAAAGCCATGAGCTCCTGCAGTTCGTTGGCCTGATTGTCGAGGGACTCGGAGGAGGAGGCGGCCTCTTCGACCAGGGCGGCGTTCTGCTGGGTGACCTCGTCGAGCTGCGAGATGGCTTTGTTGATTTCCTGGAGGCCGGTGGTCTGCTCCTCGGAGGCGGCGGCGATCTCGGAGATGATGTCGGAGACCTTTTTCACGGACTCGACGATCTGTTCGAGGGTCTTGCCGGACTCATCGACCAGTTTGCTGCCTTCCTGGACCTTGTCGACGGAATCGGAGATCAGGGACTTGATCTCCTTGGCGGCCTGGGCGCTGCGCTGGGCGAGGTTGCGGACCTCGGTGGCGACGACGGCGAAGCCACGGCCCTGTTCGCCGGCGCGGGCGGCCTCGACCGCGGCGTTGAGGGCGAGCAGGTTGGTCTGGAAGGCGATTTCGTCGATGACGCCGATGATGTCGGAGATCTTTTTCGAGGACTGGGTGATTTCGCCCATGGCTTCGACGGTCTTGCCGACGACTTCACCGCCCTCCTGGGCCTTGTCGCGGGCTGCGATGGCGAGCTGATCGGCTTGTTTGGCGTTGTCGGCGTTGGACTTCACCGTGGAGGTGATCTCCTCCATGGAGGAGGCCGTTTCCTCCAGCGACGAAGCCTGCTCTTCGGTGCGCTGGGACAGATCCGTGTTGCCTCGGGCGAGTTCCGAGGCGGACGAACGTACGCTGTCGGCCGTGTCCTGAATTTGCCCCACCAGCCGGCTTATGTTGTTGACGCTGGTCTGGACGGCGTCGGCGAATTCCGCGAATTCACCCTCGAAGTCGCCTTCCATTTGCTGGGTCAGATCACCTTTGGAAAGGGCTTGCACTACACGAGAGCCCTCGCGGACAGGCGGTACGACGGCGTCCAGAAGACCATTGATCTTTTCACCGACGACCCGGGTGAAACCGCTGTATTGCTCGGGGTCCAGGCGTTCGCCCAGATTGCCGCTGGCTGCTTTCTCGATCAGCGATGCGATTTCTTCTTCGGCATGCCGGACTTCCGTGACGTCCTGCCACTCCAGCATGTTGCCAGCGTAGTTCCCGCGAGCGTCGATGATCGCCGTCGCGTTGATGCGGAACCGCAGATCATCCAGGGCAATCTCGGCTTCATGCGGCAGGCGCGCGGGGTTGGTAAGGATCGCGCGCTGATGCGCCGGGTTTTCGTGGAACTGGTCAATCGACTGGCCCACCAGATTCCGCGGATCGAAGCCCGCGAAATGCCGGGCAAAGGTCGCCTGATGGCGCTCGAACATGCGCTGTACCGCCTGGTTGGCGAAGGTGACGTTCATGTCCTCGTCGCACATCATCAGGGCCGCTTCGGCGCCATCGATGGCCGCGGCGAAGCGTGCGCGTTCACGCTCGGCGCGATTGAACTCGGTGGTGTCGCTCCATTCCACCATGTTGCCCCGGTAGTTGCCCTCGTCATCCACGACGGCGGTGGCCTTGAGCTGGAACTCGATTCCGCCCACTTCAATATTCGCGGTCCAGGGCAGGCGATCCGGGTTCTGCAGGATCGCCCGCTGGTGCGCCGGGTTCACGTGGAACTGATCGATCGACTGGCCCACCAGGTTCTCCGGATCGAAATCGGGGAACCGCTGCCGGATCTGTTGCTTGCGTTCGGTCAGCAGGTCCACGACATGCTGATTCGCATATATGATGTTCATGTCCGGGTCGCACATCATGACTGACATGCGCGAACCCTCACATGCGGCGCGCATGAACTCGCCGTCGAGCCGTTCTTCGGAGGCGTTGGCGTTCTGCGTTTTTTCGGCCATGGTGCTGTCCTCGCTGGAAGCTTGTTGCGGAGTTTCGGTGCGGGCGGATCCGGTGTTCTTGCGGCTGCGGCTCTTCGCCGGTGCCCTGCGGCGCGCGGGGCGCGCCTCGCTCTCTGCGGCGTCGCCGGGATCGCCGGTGTCGTCGGACCCGGATGCCTCGCTCTGCGGTGGCTCGTCCGAGGGCCCGGACCGGGCTTCGTCGCCGTCGTCCATCCACCCCAGCGGATCGTTGCCCAGTTTGTTGCGCTTGCGTGTGCTCATTGCGTGTCCCGTCGTTCAGGCCGTTGCCGTCGCCGTTTCCATCAGGTCCCCGGCGAGGGCCCTGAAGTCCCCGGCGGCGCGATGCCGGGGCTGATATTCGAAGATCGTCTGGCCGAAGCTCGGGCTCTCGGCCAGCACCACCGACTCGCGGATGGTGGTTTCCAGCAGTTGCGAGCCGAAGTGCTCGCGGATCCGGTCGCGCACCTCGCGGGCGTGGCGGCGCTGTTCCATGAACCGCGACAGCACGATCCACTTCGGCCGCGAGCCGCCCAGGCGCTCCTCGATGCCGTGCAGGATGCGCATCAGCCGCGACAGCCCGTTCAGCGAGAGGAAGTCGCCGGCCACCGGGATCAGCATCTCGTCGGCGGCGATGATCGCGTTCATGCCCAGCAGGCCGGCCGACGGCGGACAGTCGATCAGCACGTAGTCGAACGGCTCGTCCATCGCCGCCAGTGCGCGCTGCAGCCGCCAGCCGCGTTGCGCGCCGCCCTCGTTCAGGTTTTCCACTTCCTGCAGATGCTCGCCGGCGGCGACCACCTGCAGGCCGTTGCCGGCCTCGCTGAAGGCGTCCTGCATGCGCGCCTCGCCGTGCAGCACCCGGTCCAGTCCGGCGGGATCCTCCAGGCCGAAGGCCATGGTCAGGTGCCCCTGCGGATCCGCGTCGATCGCCAGCACGCGGTTTCCGGCCAGTGCCAGCGCGTGCGACAGGTTCAGCGTCACCGTGGTCTTGCCGACGCCGCCTTTCTGGTTGATCACCGCGAACGTGCGCATGGGTCGTTATGCCTCAGGCGCCCTGTTCTTCCCGGATCGCGTCTTCGCTGGCGATCAGGCCGGGGCCGAGCAGGGTGTCGATGTCCAGTACCAGGATCATCTTTTCCTCCACCGTGGCCAGGCCGCGCACGAAGTCGATGCCGATGCGGGTACCGAAATCCGGGGCCGGCTGCAGGTTGTCGTCGCCGATGCTGTACACCTCGGAGACCGCGTCCACCACGATGCCCATCACCCGTTCGCGGTCCTCGCTGATCACCCGCAGCATGATCACCACCGTGGTGGGGCCGTACTCCAGCGGTTCCATGCCGAAGCGCAGGCGCATGTCGATGATCGGCACGATCATGCCGCGAACGTTGATCACGCCGCGGATGTAGTCGGGCGTGTTGGGCAGCGGGGTGGGGCGTTCCCAGCCCTTGATCTCCTGCACGCGGAGGATGTCCACCCCGTATTCCTCGTCGGCCAGGATGAAGGTCAGGTACTGGTCCTCCCCGGCGGTGGCCGGGTCCTGGATGGACTGGGTCGCGTCGTTAGCCATTGCGTTGGACTCCATTGGTGATCATGCGGCGCGGGTGTCGTGTCCGGCGGCCATCCGGGCGATGCCCGCAACGTCCAGGATCAGCGCCACCTGGCCGTCGCCGAGAATGGTGGCCCCGGCTGTCCCCGGCACCCGGCGGAAATTGGTTTCGAGCGTCTTGATGACGACCTGCTGCTGCCCCAGCAGGTCATCCACCCGCAGGGCCACGCGCTGGTTGTCCGCCTCGGCCACCACCAGCAGGGCCCGATCCGGCATCGGCGAGGGTTCGGCCTGGCCGAACAGGGCCGCCAGGTCGACGACCGGGATGTATTCGTCGCGCAGGCGATACAGCGGCAGCTTGCCGAAGGCCTGCTTCACGTTCTCGGGTTCCGTCTGCAGTGACTCGACGATCGCGATCAGCGGGATCACGAAGGTCTCGTCATGGATCTTCAGCAGCTGGCCGTCCATGATCGACAGGGTCAGCGGCAGGCGAATGGTGACCCGCGAGCCCCGGCCCGGTTCGGAATGCAGCTCGATGTTGCCGCCCAGCCCGCGGATGTTTTTCTTCACCACGTCCATGCCTACGCCGCGCCCCGACAGGTCGGAGACCTGATCGGCGGTGGAAAGTCCGGGCTCGAAGATGTACTGCAGGATCTCGTGCGGTTCCGGATTCTGGTCCGGCCGCAGCAGACCGGCGGCACGGGCCTTCTCCAGGATGCGGTCGGAGTTCATCCCGCGACCGTCGTCGCGGATCTCGATCACCACGTTGCCGCCGCGATGGTAGGCCTCCAGCGTGACCCGGCCGGTGGGATCCTTGCCGGCCGCGCTGCGCTCGTCGGGCATCTCGATGCCATGGTCGATGGCGTTGCGCACCAGGTGCACCAGCGGATCGCCCAGGTGCTCCAGCACGGTCTTGTCGATCTCGGTGAGTTCGCCCTCCATCTGCAGGTCGATCTGCTTGCCGAGCTGGCCCGAGAGGTCGTGGACCAGGCGGGGGAAGCGGTTGAAGACCTGCGCGATCGGCACCATGCGGATGCCCATCACGCTTTCCTGCAGCTCGCGGGTATTGCGCTCCAGTTCGGCCAGCCCCGAGCGCAGGCGCTCGATCTGCTGCTCCACGCGCGCGGGGTCTTCTTCCATCTGCTCGCTGATGTCGGTGAGCATCGACTGGGTGATGACCAGCTCGCCGACCATGTCGATCAGGGCGTCGATCTTGGCGGCGTTGACCCGCATGGAGCTGGATTCGGTCGGCTTCGAGGCCGCGCGTGCGGGCGCCCCGCCCGCGCCGTCCTCGCCGCCGGGGGGCGTGGATTCCGGGCCGGAGCCGTCCGGGGCCGGGTCCGCCGGGGGGTGCGCTCCGGTGCTGTCGCGGGCGGTTTCAAGCGGTTCGATCGTCAGGTCGCATTCGTCCTCGACCCATTCGAAGACTTCCTCGATGTCGGCACGGTCCGCGTAGCCGCGCAGCTCCAGGGTCCAGGCGAGGTAGCTGGCCTCCGGGTCGTAGCCTTCGAGCGTCGGGGGCAGGCCCTCCGCGTCGCAGTGCACCGTCAGCTCGCCCAGCTCCTCCAGTACTTCGAACATGCGCAGCGGGTCGTTGCCGGTGCGCAGCAGGTCGGCATGCGGGCGGAAGTGGATGCGCCAGCCACCCGATTTGCCGTCGTCGCCCCCGTCGGCGTTGCCGGAGTCCGCGTCATCGCTGCCCCCTCCGGTCGCCGGTGCCGGGGTGTCATCGCCCAGCGTGGCCTCGATCAGGGCCCGCACCTCGGCCGCCTCGGCCGGGTCGGCTTCACCACCATCGCGAGCCGCCTGCAGCTGGCCGCGCAGTACGTCCACCGCGCGCAGCAACAGATTCACGATCTCCGGAGTGGTCTCCTGCTGACCGTTGCGCATGCGGTCGAGCAGGGTCTCCATGCCGTGGGTGAATTCGGAGATGGCGCTGAACCCGAACGTCCCGGCGCCGCCCTTGATCGAGTGGGCCGCACGGAAGATCGTGTGCAGGGTTTCCTCGTCGCCGGCGTTGAGCGCCAGCAACTCGGTCTCCATGTGTTCCAGCCCCTCGAAGCTTTCTTCGAGGAAGGCCTCGGTGAACTGGGACATGTCCATGGACATGGCTAGCGCAGGACCTTGTTGACGGTGCTCATCAGCTTTTCCGGATCAAACGGCTTGACCAGCCAGCCGGTGGCGCCGGCGGCCTTGCCTTCCTGCTTCTTCTCCGGGCCGGCCTCGGTGGTCAGCACCAGGATGGGCGTGAACTTGTAGTCGGGCAGCTTGCGCAGCTCGCGGGTCAGCTCCAGGCCGTCCTTGCCGGGCATGTTCACGTCGGTGATGACCAGATCGGCCTTCAGCCCCTGTGCCTTGCTCAGGCCGTCGTTGCCATCCCGGCCCTCGGTCACGTCGTGACCGGCCTGCTTGAGCGCGAAGCTCACCATCTGTCGCATCGAGGACGAGTCGTCCACCACCAGCACCTTGGCCATTGCGTGCCCCCTGTTATCCGATTGTCTTGTTCATGCGGGCGACCCCGGGTCCGGTCGTGTGACCTGCAGCAAGCCGTGTGCCAGCGTCGCCGTCGCATTCTCCGAAAAACCTGTACAAGGACTGTACAGCAAACTCGGGGTCCGTCACAGAATTTAACGGGCCCCGGAGGAAAAACTTGAGCCGAGCGGTTCCGCTCCGCGGAAAAACGACCAAATCTTGACCATTCCTGTACAGCGGGAAAGGCTTTGCGTCCTGCTGCCGTCAGGATCCCGGCGGGTTCGCGGAGTCCTGCACGTGGCCTTCCAGGCCCAGGCACTGCAGGCCGCTTTCCAGGGCGGGGCTGACGGGATCGAGTGTCATGGGCTGGCCGCGGCGTTCGGCTTCCCGGCGCAGCATCGCCAGCAGCTGCAGGCCGGCGGTGTCGGTATCCCGGACGCCCTGACCGTCCAGCCGCAGGGGCTGGCCCTGGTCCAGGGTCTGGCGCGCGGTTTCGGTCAGCGCCTCGACGGCGTCAATGCGCAGGCGTTCCGGCAGTTCGATGGCGGGCTGTTCGTTGGTATTCATGCGGGCTCCTGGTTCATGCTGCGAGATGTCGCGTGCGGGGCGTTCCTGTCTGTGTCGGCATCAGGACACAGGTTTTGAGGTTCGTCACGCTTTCACAAGTTCCATTTCTTGTTTCCGGGAGCAGTCGCGATGGTCCGTTCCGGCCCGCCGCATCGACGCATCATCGCCTTGCCGGGGCGACCGGAGGTCTGCGAGCGCGCGGGCAACTGGCTGCGCCAGCGGGCCGAGGACCATGCCGTCCTGTGGGTGGGGCGCCGTGCGCCTGCGGATCTTCCCGCGGTGCGTCCGGCCCAGGCCGGAGACTGGCTGGGCCGCGAGCGCGACGTGGTGGTATTCGAGGCGCAGTCCGGCGTCCCCGCCGATGCCCTGGTGATCGTCAGCGGCATCCTGCGCGGGGGCGGGGTGCTGGTGCTGCTCACGGATGCCGATGGCGCCACGCCGTTCGGCGAGCGCTGGCAGGCCGCGCTGGCGGAGGCGGTGGTGGAGTATCCCGACCCCGGACGGCCGGCGGACTGGCCGCGCCCCGCCGGCGCCGTGCCCGGCGAGGGCTGGACCGACGACCAGCAGCGGGTGCTGGAGCGGCTGCGCGACCCGGGCGAACCGGACGCCCCGGGCGGGCGGCGCTGCGACGTGGTGATCGCCCCGCGCGGGCGCGGCAAGTCCACCGCGCTCGGGCAGTGGCTGGGTGAACAGCTGCGACCGTCGGGCGCTCCGGACGGGGAGATTGCCGTGACCGCGCCGGCCCCGTCCGCGGCCGAGCGGCTGCTGGCGCAGGCTGCGGAAGGCTCGCCCGTCGTGGATCCCGCCACGCTTTATCGCGCACCGGCGGTCCTGCTGGATTCCCCGGCACGGCCCGACCTGCTGATCGTGGACGAGGCCGCGGCCATCCCGGTGGAGCGCCTGCTGGAACTGACCCGGCGCGCCCGGCGGGTGGTGCTGGCGACCACCACCGGCGGGTTCGAGGGCAGCGGACAGGGGTTCCGCCTGCGGGTGCTGCCGGCGCTGGAACGGGCCGGCCTGCGACTGCGGATCCTGCGCCTGCACGAGCCCGTGCGCTGGGCCGCGGGCGATCCGCTGGAAGACTGGATCAACCGGCTGTTCCTGCTGGAGGCGGCCAGCCTCGAGCCTTCGCCCCAGGCCGTGCGTCTGGCGTGGCGCTCGCCGGCCGAGCTCGCGGGTGACGCCGCCCGCCTGCAGGCGCTGACGGGCCTGCTGGCCGACGCGCATTACCGCACCCGGCCCTCCGATCTGCAGCGCTGGCTGGATGATCCCGACCTGCATGTGCTGCTGCTGGAAGGCGTGCGGGACGGCGCGCTTTTCGGGGCGGTGCTGGTGCAGGCCGAGCCGGGGCTGGAGCCGGAGCTGGCGGATGCGGTGTGGGCCGGCGAACGGCGGCCGCCGGGGCGCTTCCTGCCGTGTACCATGGCCGCAGTAGGTTCATTTTCACTAGCGGGCCAGACCGCCTGGCGGATCCACCGGATCGCGGTGCATCCCGCCTGGCAGGGGCGCGGGCTGGGCACGCGCCTGCTGCAGGCGGTGGCCGAGCGGGCCGCGCGCGACGGGGTGGGGCTGCTGGGCGCGGCGTTCGGGGTGACCCCGGGCATGCTGCGCTTCTGGCGGCGCGAGGGCTTTGCGCCGGTGCGCCTGGGCGTGCGCCCGGATCCGGCCAGCGGGCAGGTCACGCTGATCGTAATGCGTGCACTGCCGCAGGCCGGCGAGGCGGGGCCGGCGCTGGCGGCGGTGCAGGGGGCGTTTGCCCGCGACTGGCCGTTATGGCGCACGCTGGCCGCAGAGCAGCTGGACAGTGCCACCACCCGGGCCATCGAGCAGAGCCTGCCGGCGCCCGGCGAGTACGGTGAAGCCGAGGCGGACGATCGCGCCTCGATCGAGGCATTCGCCCATCGCAGCCGCAGCTTCGAGTGGGCCCTGCCGGCACTGCGCCGGGCCCTGATGGCCGACACTCCGCCGGATCGTGAGCCAGATCAGAACCCGGGCCAGAACCCGAGCCAGGATTCGGGCCAGGACTCGGACCGGGCCCTGCTGCATGCCGCCTGTGTGCAGCAGCAGGACTGGGCGTCCCTGCAAGCGCTGGCCGGGGTCTCCGGCCGGCGCGGGGTCATCCGCCGCCTGCGCGAGGCGGCGGCCCGGTGGCTGGCCGGGAGCCGCCCCGAGAGCCGGCCCGAAACCCGCTAGTCCACCCGCACCAGGCGCGAGCTGACCAGCTCGCCGTGGCGCAGCATCGCGTCGTACAGGGCCTCGCTTCGTGCGGCCAGTTCGGCGTCGTCGTCCCAGGCCCCGGGGCGGTCGAATGCGTCGCCGGCGCGGTAGCCGTTGCCCACGGCCTGCACGAAGGCCGCCGCCGCCCGGGTGGTAACGGTCGGGTCGCTGACCGAGCCGTCGCCATGGTCCAGGCGGGCCGGCACGTAGTCGCCGTCGAGCTGGTATTCGAGCGCGCCGAGGAACATGCGGTCCAGTGCCCGGCCCACCTTCTGCTCCAGTTCGGGGTGACGTTCTCCCATCAGGCCGGAGGTGCCGTCGCGCTCGCGCAGGATGGAAAACCCGCCGGTGACCTGATGCACGAAGCGCCACTGGCCTCCGACATCCACCTCGTCCGACGCGGCCATGGCCCGGCCGTCGACGAATTCCAGGCGCGCGGGCAGGCCCCAGTCACGCAGCGGCCCGTGTCCGTCCAGCACGGCCGTGGTGATGGCCGCGGCGCGATCCGCCAGGGTTTCCGCCCGTTCCTGGTCGTCATCGTCTCCGTACAGCGCCAGCATCTCGTACAAGCCCTTGTGCCCGCGCAGCATGGCACCGAGCTGATCGACGGACCACTCGGCACCCTCGTCCAGCACGTAGATTCCGGCGTCTGCGTCCCAGGCCTCGTCGGCCCGGTCCGCGACCGCGCGGGCGACCGCGACCAGGTCGTCACGCGAATGGCCCAGCCAGCCGGCCAGCGCGTCCAGGTCGAGCTGGCCCATGTCATCGGCGCCACCCGGCTTGTCCTGGCGGACCCAGGCATAGGCCGAGGCGTGCAGCGCATCCATGCCGTAGGCGAAGGCCTCGGCATCGCTGGCGTCGGCACTGTGGATCCGGCCGTCTTCGTGGCGCGTGTTGACCAGATGGTTCTCCAGCTGCGAGATCATCGGACTGGGCTTATGGGTGAGGTCGTCGTACAGCCCGAGGTCCTCGAACCGGCCCGCGCTGTGGTGCATGTGATAGAGATAGCCGGCCTCGGCATAGGCGGCCGGGCCGGCCTCGTCTTCCCCACCGACGTGCGCCCGCAGGCGGCCCTGGTCGAGGAACGCCCCCTGGGCGTAGTCCAGCAGGTCCAGCCAGCGTTCGCCGACCGCCTGCATCGGGTCTCCGGCCAGTTCCGGGCGATAGCCTTCATGGCCCATCTCGCTGTCGCGCATCAGCCGGCCCTTGACCGTCAGGGCCCCGAGGGCGGCGAAGGTGTCCTCCGCCCGTGCGCCGTCGACGGAGACCAGCGGCTGGCCGTTGCGGTCCAGGGTCTGGGCGACCGTGCCGGTGCCGGTGTCCGCATGCGCGGCGCCTCCCGCGAGGCTCAGCGCCGCGATCAGGGTGCCGCCGAATCGAGTCGTTGCAGTCATCATGAAACCTCCAGGATCATCCTTTGTGGTGTTCGAAGCCGGGCGGCAGGTGCTCGCGCATCGCGTCGCTGAGCGGGACATCGTGCACCACCATCACCGGCAGACTGGCGTGGCGCACCAGCCACTCGGTGGCCGAGCCCGACAGCATGCTGGCGAGCTGGCTGCGCCCGCGGGTGCCCATCACGATCAGTTCGCCATCCCACTCCTCGGCCAGGCGGGAGATTTCCTCGGGTGCACTGCCCACGGCCACCGCGCATTCCTCGTCGTCCCGCGCCCATTCCTTCAGCCGCGCATGGGCCTGATCCTCCGCCGACTGGCGCATGTCTTTCGAATGCAGCGGGGAGGAGCCGGCCCCGGCCATCGCCCCGGCCGCGCTGCCGCGGGCGACATCTGCGGGTTTCATCACGTGCAGCAGGCGGCGCGTGGCACCGGGGCAATGGTGCCGGGCGATGGCCAGGGCCGCGGCCGAGGCGGAAGAAAAATCGATGGCGACGATGACGCGTTGCAGCATGCGGAAATCCTGATTTTCGAGCGTGCGTGGCGGGGGCGACCCCGTTGGACTTTGAGGCTGGCACTTCAGAAAACGCTGATGAGGTGTTAGACTCTCGCGCCTTTCTCACGGGCGGTTCCTGTGACCTGCTCCTCGTCCGTGATCCAGCGCCGTAACTGGTGGCCACGGGATGCCTAGCAGTACCCCACTGACCGGTGCCCGTCAATCCCACCCGTCTTATCACTGCAGTCGCGGTCTGCACCGTGCTCAGGGCCGGCGCGTCAAACCTCTGATCCGGGAGATTTGCCGTGCAGCAGACGCTAAAGGCCTTCTGGCAACGCCAGCGTGACATCTGGTTCTTCAACGTTCGTGGCGACCTTATCGCGGGGATCGTGGTCGCCCTCGCCCTCATTCCCGAGGCGATCGCCTTCTCCATCATCGCCGGGGTGGACCCGTCGGTGGGGCTGTACGCCTCGTTCTCCATGGCGGTGGTGATCGCGTTCACCGGTGGCCGCCCGGGCATGATCTCCGCCGCCACCGGGGCCATGGCCCTGCTGATGGTCACCCTGGTGGCGGAACACGGGCTGCAGTACCTGCTGGCCGCGACCCTGCTGACCGGGGTGATCCAGCTGCTGTTCGCCTGGGCGAAGCTGGGGCGTTACATGATGTTCATCCCGCGTACCGTGATGGTCGGGTTCGTGAACGCGCTGGCGATCCTGATCTTCATGTCGCAGGTGCCGTATCTGGTGGACGGTGACACCACCATGTGGGTGCTGGTCTCCGTCGGCCTGCTGATCCTCTACGGCCTGCCGCTGATCCCGGGTTATCCCAGACTGCTGCCGCCTCCGCTGGTGGCCATCGTGGTCCTGACCATCGTGGTCTACTACATGGGCCTGCCCACCATGGAAGTAGGCGACATGGGCGAGCTGCCCGACGGCCTGCCGGTGTTCCTGTTCCCCGACATCCCGTGGAACCTGGAGACCCTGCAGATCATCTTCCCCACCGCGTTCTCGCTGGCCGTGGTCGGGCTGCTGGAATCGCTGATGACCGCGCAGGTGGTGGACGACCTGACCGACACCCCCTCGGGCAAGAACCGCGAAGCCCAGGGGCAGGGCATCGCCAACATCGTGACCGGGTTCTTCGGCGGCATGGCCAGCTGCGCGATGATCGGGCAGTCGGTCATCAACATCAAATCCGGCGGTCTGGGACGGCTGTCTACCCTGTCGGCGGGTCTGTACCTGCTGTTCTTCATCCTTGTGCTGGGGGATCTGGTGTCGATCATCCCCATGGCCGCACTGGTGGCCGTGATGATCATGGTCTCCATCGCCACCTTCGACTGGAGCTCGCTGACCACCCTGCACAAGCTTCCGCGCACCGATGCCACCGTGCTCATCGTGACCGTGGGCGTGACCGTGGTGACCCACGACCTCTCGCTGGGCGTGTTCGCCGGCGTATTGCTCAGTGCGGTGTTCTTCGCGCGCAAGATGGTCAACGCCGTCCATGTGGAAAGCGAACGACCGGAAGGAAGCAGGATCCGTACGTACAAGGTCCGCGGGCAGCTGTTCTTCGTGGCCGTGGACAAGTTCATCGACAGCTTCGACTACCGCGAGCGCATTCATCACGTGGTCATCGACCTCAGCGAGGCCTCGCTGTGGGACAGCTCCGCGGTGGCCGCCATCGACAAGGTGGTGGCCAAATTCCGCCGCAATGGCATGGAAGTGGAAGTGAAGGCCCCGCCCGGCCAGAGCGGCGAGCTCCACGACAAGCTCGCGCAGCACGACAAGGAAGGTGGCGCCAGCGAACCCGGCGGGCACTGATCCGCGCCGGCGCGTGACGGGGCGCCCCGGGCGTTCGGCTATCGCCCGGCGCCGGTGTTCAGCGCCGCTTCCAGGTGCGTGATGATGTGGTCGGCGATGCGGGTGTCCAGCCAGTAACGGGGGCGCCCGGGCACGTCTCCGGCCACAAAGCCCACATGCCCGCCGCGCGCCTGCAGCTCCAGCCGGATCCCGGGGCCCAGTTCGCGGGTGGCGGGAACGCCGGTGGCCGGGACGAACGGGTCGTCCGCGGCATGCAGGATCAGGGTCGGCTGGCGGATCGCGCCCAGGCGCGGGCGGCAGCTGGCGCGGGTGTAGTAGTCGGCACTATCGCGAAAGCCGTGCAGCGGGGCGGTGATGCGCTCGTCGAACTCGCGCAGCCGGCGCATGCGGCGCAGTTCCGGCAGCGGCAGCGGGGCATCGTCGCGCGCCGCGAACTTGCGCAGCGTCACCCGGCGCAGACCGCGCATCAGATGCCACTGGTAGACCCGCGCGAACCCGCGCTCCAGTGCATCGGCGCTGGCGGCCAGATCGAACGGCACCGATACCGCCACCGCCGTGGCCAATGGCGTGTCGCCGCGTTCCCCCAGCCACGACAGCAGCATGGAACCGCTCAGGGAAAACCCGCAGACCGCCATCGGCCGGGCGGGGTCGCGTCGACGCAGGGTCTCCACCACATGGTCGAGGTCGTCCCACGCCGCCGCGTGGTAACTGCGGCGCAGGCGGTTGGGGTGCGAGCCGGCCCCGCGCGAGATCAGCACCGCGCTGCCGATCCCGCGCCGCGCCAGCGCCGCCACCACGCCCAGCGCGTAGCCCGAGGTCTCGTCGCCGCCCAGACCGTGGCCCACCAGCACCAGACCGCGTCCCGGCGGCCCCCAGGCCAGCTCGAGGAAATCCCCGTCCGGCAGTTCCAGGCGTTCGCGCTCCAGCCGCATCGGTGGCGGCGCGCGAAACAGTGCCGGAAAGACCGTTTGCGCATGGCGTCCCGGCAGCCACCAGGCCGGCCGGAACGCCTGATCCGTTTTATCCTCGGGCGGGTCGCTCAACCTCTGGTCTCCAGGATCGCCACCGGATGGTTTTGCGGACAGCGAGCAGGCCATGAAGTGCCCCGAGCGCGCTCGAACCGGGCCACGGCGCCAAAGACGTGGGAAACGATCTTGCCTCCGGATGTCCTGGTGTCGATCGTTTTCGAGACTCCCCGCTCATGGATCGCAGGGATGGACTCGGGGCCGGATGCCGCGCTAACTTAGCACAAGGTAATACCCAGTAATACGAGGTCCACCATGGCAACGTCCCTGAAAATCGATGACGCACTGAAAGCCCGCCTCCAGGATCTCGCCGCCCAACGCCGACGGTCGCCCCACTGGATCATGCTCGAAGCCATCCGCCAATACGTTGATCGCGAGGAAGCCCGAGAGAGTTTCAGGCAGGAAGCCCTGGCGTCCTGGTCGGCCTATCGGGAAACCGGCCAGCACCTGACCGGGCAGGAAGCCCGCGACTGGTTGAGAACATGGGGCACTGACGATGAAGGAGCCGTGCCCGAGTGCCACGAGTAATCGTCACCGCAGGCGCCGCAGAAGGTTTGGAGCGATGCCGGCGCGCTCTCGCCACTAAAGCTCCGGATGCGGCCAGGCGCGCGGGCCAGGTGATCGAGCGGCAATTCCTGCTGCTGGAAACGGCCCCCGATATTGGGCGACCGGACCCTGAAATCCCCGAACTGCGTGAGCTGGTGATTGCCTTCGGCGACTCCGGATTCGTGGCCCTCTACCGTCACGAACCGGCCGACGACGCCGTGTACGTCCTCGCCTTCCGGCACCAGAAAGAGGCGGGTTACTGAATGCGGAGCCCGAGCTTCAATCGCTTGTGCCGTGCATCGGTCACGAACAGCGGAATCCGTAACCGCGCCTTACAGGTTCGGGGCCGGAATTTTCAGATCGTCCGGCGTGAGGCGGTCCGGCAGGAGCGCCTGAACGGCGTCGGGTGCGGCCACTGGACGGCGGGGCGCGCTTACTGGCCCGGCGTCCGTCGACGGTAGACCCCCAGCTCCAGGCGCTCCCACGGATCTTCGCTGTCGCGCTTGTCGATGATGCGGGCCACCAGCTCCTCGTCGCGGTCCAGCAGCTCCGCCGCCATGTCGTTCTCCTCGCGCGGCAGATACCCCAGCTGGTGATCCAGCCAGCACACCGCCACTGCGTTCGGATCGACCGGATTCAGCCGTTCGCGCTGCACCGTCAGCCCCTGCCCGCGGCGCAGATGCGGCCACAGCCGCGGCGCCTCGTGATGCCGATACCCCGCCAGCGGGATCCGCTGCAGGAGCTCCTCCGTGGTCGCCGTGTTCTGAATCCGGTCGCGCCGCGCATAATAACCGCGCAGCACCGGAACGGGCCGGGCCTGATCGGGAAAACGGGAACCGTTGCGTTGCATGGGAACCTCCGGGTTCGTGTGGCAGTACCCGTATCCCACCACAGGCGGTGGCTCACACAGTGAGCCACCCCGCACGGGGGTGGTGTGGCGAGGGAGGTTCAGGCGTAACGGGTGGCGGCCTCGCGCAGGGTTTCGGCGACGCGCTGGCGCAGGGATTCGGGGGCGATGACTTCCACGCCGGGGCCGTGGCGCAGGATTTCCTGGATCAGTTCGGTGGGGTCGGAGTAGGGGATCTGCAGTTCCCAGGTGTCGCCGCGGTACTGGCCGATCTGGTCGGGGTGCCAGGTTTCGTCGGCGACCCAGCGGGCGTGTTCGGGGGTGAAGCGCAGTACGGCCCATTCGCTGGCGGGGCCGGTGAAGATGCCGAAGGCGGCGCCGATGTGGCGGTCGAGGTCGGCATCGGCTTCTTCGCGCAGGGGGGCGTCCTGCACGGGGGTGGCGGCGCGGATGCGTTCCAGGGCGAAGGTGCGCAGGGCTTGGGCGTTTTCGCACCAGGCGATCAGGTACCAGTTGTCGCGGTAGTAGAGCAGGCGCTGCGGGTGGATGCGGCGCCGGGTGGCGCTGTCGCGGGCGCGGCCGTGGTAGTCGATGTCCAGCGGGTGGCCGGCGAGGGTGGCTTCGGCGGCGACGCGGAAGGTGTCGGCAGCGCTGGTGCGATGGGCCTGGGGCTGGATCTGGATGCGCCGGCGGAGTTCGGTGGAGTCCTGGCCGCCGGTCTCCAGCAGGCGGCGGATGCGGGTCTTCATCGGGCCGATGACGGGGGCGAGCAGGCCCGGCTGCATGTCTTCCAGCAGCTGTTCGATGGTCAGCAGGGCGAGCAGCTCGGATTCGTTGAACCACAGCCCGGGCAGTTCGAAGGCCGGGGCGTCGGGGTCGTAGCGGTAGCCGTTGGCCTGCGCGTCGTACTCGATGGGCGCCTGCATGAAGTCGCGCATGTATTCGATGTCGCGCTTGAGGGTGGCGCGCGACACTCCGAGCTGCTCCACCAGCTGCGCCAGCGAGGGCGGCTGGCGGCTTTCCTTGAGCCGGCGATGCAGGTGGAAGATGCGTTCGGCGCGGTTCATGGGGCGGATCGGGCGGCGGATCAGTGCAGCCGGCGGCTGACGCGGATGATCTCGTCGTCGGAGGTGAGGATCTCGCGCTGGAAGCCGTGGCGGCGGGCGAGGGCGAGCATGCCGTCGTTGTGGCGCAGGACCTCGCCGAACAGTTCGCGCAGGCCGTTGCGCCGGGCGGAGTCGACGATGGCTTCCATCAGCAGGGAGCCCACGCCGCGGCCCTGCCAGGCGTCGCTGACGACCACGGCGAATTCGGCGCTCTCGCCGTCGGGCTCGGTGGTATAGCGGGCCACGCCCACCTGGACTTCCTGACCGTCGGCGTGATCCACGGCGATGAAGGCCATCTCGCGGTCGTAGTCGATCTGGGTGAAGCGCACCAGCATTTCGGGCGTGAGTTCGTCCAGCGAGCGCATGAACCGCAGGTAGCGGGTCTTTTCCGACAGGCTGCGCACGAAGGCCTGTTCGATGGCGGCGTCTTCGGGGCGGATCGGCCGCAGTTCCAGCTCGTGGCCGTCGCGGGTGGTGACGGTGTGCGCCACGTGCCCGGGATACGGGTGGATGGCCATGTGGGCGTAATGGCGGGTGTCGTGCCCGGGGTCCGCCAGTTCGATACGGGCGTCCACGGCCATGACGCCGTGCTCGCCGGCCTGCAGCGGGTTGATGTCCAGCGAGGCCAGCTCGGGCAGTTCGCAGGCCATCTCCGAGACCCGCAGCAGGACCTGCTCGACAGCCTCGCGCGGTACCGGCGGGGCGCCACGGAACTCGCCCAGGGTGCGCGCGGCGCGGGTCTGGTCCACCAGGCGTTCGGTCAGTGACTGGTTCAGCGGCGGCAGGGCGATGGCCTGGTCGCCGATGACTTCCACCGCGGTGCCGCCCAGGCCAAAGGCGATCACCGGGCCGAACACCGGGTCGCGCGAGATCCCGACGAGGAGTTCGCGGGCGTGGCCGACCTCGGACATGCGTTCCACGGTGACGCCTTCGACGTCGGCGTCGGGGAAGTGCTCGCGGATCTGGTCCAGCATCTCCTGGGTCTGCTGGCGCACGGTCTGCACGCTGCGCAGGTTGAGGCGTACGCCGCCGAAGTCGCTCTTGTGGCTGATCCCGGTTGCGCTGATCTTGAGCGCCACCGGGAAGCCCAGGGTCTCGGCGGCCAGCATCGCGTCGGCCGGGTCGCGCGCGAGGATGCTGGGGTTGGTGGGGATGTGGAAGGCGGCCAGCACGGCCTTGGACTCGCGGATGCTGAGAACTTTGCGGCCGTCGTTGCGGGCGTTCTGCAGGATCAGGTGGGCGCCCTCGATGTCGGACGGGGTCTCGTCGCACAGCGGGCCCGGGGTCTGCAGCAGCATGCGCTGGTTGTGGCGGTGCCGGATCAGCCAGGCGAAGGTCTCGATCGCCGCTTCGGGCGTGCGGTACTGCGGGATCCCGGCCTCGTCGAAGCGCCGGCGCGCGCTGGCCACCAGCGGGTCGCCCATCCAGCAGGCCAGCACCGGCTTGCGGCTGTTGCGCGCCTGTTCGATCACGGCCTCGGCGCAGGCGTCCGGGTCGGTCATGGCCTGCGGGGTCAGCAGTACCACCGCCATATCTACGCCGGGGTCGGCCAGCGTGATGCGCAGCGCCTCGCCGTAGCGTTCGGCGGTGGCGTCGCCGAGGATGTCGATCGGGTTGCCGTGCGACCAGTGGCCGGGGAGCAGGTCGTTCAGCGCGTCCATGTTCTTGTCCGCCAGGCTGGCCAGTTCCAGGCCGAGGTCGGCGGCACGGTCCACGGCCATCACCCCGGGCCCGCCGCCGTTGGTCAGGATCGCCAGGTTCTCGCCGCGCAGGCGCATGCCCTGCGCCAGGATGTGCGCCGCGGAGAACCACTGCGAGACGCGCTCCACGCGGACCACGCCGGCGCGTTCCAGCGCGGCATCGAAGACTGCGTCGGAGCCCATCATCGCGCCGGTGTGGGTGGCCGCCGCCTGGGCGGTGGCCGCGTGGCGCGCCGATTTCAGTACCACCACGGGTTTCATGCGGGCGGCCGCGCGCAGCCCGGAGAGGAAACGCCGGGTGTGGCGGATGCCCTCGACGTAGAGCAGGATGCCCTGGGTCTCGGGGTCGACCGCGAGGTAGTCCAGCAGCTCGCCGAAGTCGACGTCGGCGGCGTCGCCGGTGGAGGCCACCCCGGAAAAGCCAATGCCGGTGGACTGTGCCCAGTCCAGCACCGCGGTGACCAGCGCGCCCGAGCTGGAGACCAGCCCCAGCTTTCCGGGCAGCGCCTGGTTGTGGCTGAAGGTCGCGTTGAGCCCGATCCGCGGGCGCATGATGCCGAGGCAGTTGGGGCCGATCAGGCGCATGCGGTAGCGCTGCGCGATTTCCACGCATTCCTGCTGCAGGCGCTGGCCCTCGCGCCCGGCCTCGCCGAAGCCGGCCGACAGGATGACGGCGCCGTGCAGCCCCGCCTCGCCACAGTTGCGCAGGATGGCGGGCACGGCCCGCGCGGGCGTGGCGATCAGCGCCAGGTCCACGCGGTGCTCGCCGGGGCGCAGTTCGGGGACGCAGGGCAGCCCCTGCACCGTGTCATGCTTGGGATTGACCGGGACCAGCGTGCCTTCGTATCCGGCGGTCAGCAGGTTGGCCAGGACAGTCTGGCCCACGGCCCCCTCGCGCTCGGTGGCGCCGAACACGGCGACGCCGCGGGGATTGAAGATCTTGTCGAGGATATGGGTGCCCATGCATGCTTCCTGCTGTGGTGGATCCGATGAATTGGTGCTGCCCGGAGGGGCCTTCATAACATGAATCTTGCCTTTTTATCTCCCGATGCCGGGCTGGAACACGACAACGGGCCCGGGCATCCGGAGTGTCCCGAGCGGCTGACCGCGATCCGCGACCAGCTGGTGGCCGGCGGGCTGGACCCGTGGATCCTGCATCGCGAGGCGCTGCCGGCCGGACGCGCCGACCTGCTGCGGGTTCATACCGAGGCCCACGTGGCACAGGTGCTGCGGCATGTGCCGGCGGGCGAGCGGGTCATGCTCGACGGCGACACCGCGCTGTCCCCCGGCAGCCACGAGGCGGCCCTGCTGGCGGCGGGCGCGGGCATGACGGCCGTCGACTGGGTGATGGGTGCGGAGAACCGCCGTGCGTTCTGCGCGGTGCGTCCGCCGGGGCACCATGCGCGCGCCGACCGCGCCGCGGGGTTCTGCCTGTTCAACAACGTGGTGATCGCCGCGCGGCACGCGCAGGCCCGCCACGGTATCCGGCGCATCGCCATCGTGGACTTTGACGTGCATCACGGCGACGGCACCGAGGCGCTGGTGGCCGGGGATCCGTCCATCCTGTTCGCGTCGTCGTTCGAACATCCCGCCTACCCCGGGTCGGGCGTAACGCCACTGGGCGACAACTGCCTCAACGTGCCCGTGCCCGGCGGCTCGTCCGGCGGACAGTGGCGCGAGGCGGTGGCCGCGGCCTGGTTCGAGCAGTGGGATGCGTTCGCCCCGGAGCTGGTGCTGGTGTCGGCCGGTTTCGACGCCCACCGCGAGGACGAGCTCTCGCGCCTGGCCCTGAGCGAAGACGACTACGCCTGGATCAGCGCGCGCATCGTGGAGCTGGCCGAGCGCCACGCGCAGGGGCGGGTGGTCTCCATGCTGGAAGGGGGGTATGCCCTGCACGCGCTGGGGCGCAGCGCGGTGGCTCACATGCGCGAGCTCGGAGGGCTGTAACCCCGACGCTATTCGTGCGCGGCCACGCGGTTGCGGCCGCGACGCTTGGCCTCGTACAGGGCCTCATCGGCGCGCTTGAAGGTGTCCTTCAGCGGTTCCCCCGGCTGGTGCTCCGATACCCCGATGCTGACGGTGATATGGCCGGGGCCCGGGAAGACTGCCTTCCCGACCCGCGAGCGCAGGGTTTCGGCGACCTTGCGCGCACGGGGCAGTTCGGTGGCCGGCAGCAGGATCATGAATTCCTCGCCGCCCCAGCGGCCCACTACATCGGACTTGCGCAGGCGGTCCTGAAGGACCCGCACCAGGGTCTGCAGCACCTCGTCGCCCACGTCGTGGCCGAAGGTGTCGTTCACGTCCTTGAACCGGTCCAGGTCCAGCAGCAGGATCGAGAACGAATCACCGTGGCGGTCGGTGCGGTGGGCCTCCTGTTCCAGCAGGCTCTCCAGGTGACGCCGGTTGGGCACGCCGGTCAGGCGGTCGTGCAGGGCCTGGCGTTCCAGCTCCGCCTCCAGGTGTTTCTGCCGCGAGATGTCGTGGAACACCGCCACGTAGTGTTCCACCGGTCCGTCGTCCCCGGATCGCAGCGCGGTGATGGACATGTACAGGGGGATCCGCGTCCCGTCCTTGCGCCGGTCCCAGACCTCGCCTTCCCAGTGGCCCTGCTCGTCGAGGCGGCCGAACAGGTCGGAATAGAAAGACCGGTCGTGCTCGCCCGATTTCAGCAGTTCCCGCGGGTTGGCGCCGATCGACTCCGCCGCGCTGTAACCGGTGATCTCCTCGAACGCCGGGTTGGCCCGCAGGATTCGCCCGTCGGCGTCGGTGATGAAGATCGCATGGCTGGCGCGGAAGGTCGCCGCCAGCAGTTCCAGCTCTTCCTCCAGTTCGCGGCGTTCGGTGATGTCGACCAGGTAGCCGTGATAGTGATCAACCGCCCCGAATTCATCGCGTTCGATGGTGGTGAAGTCGAGCATCCAGCGCCACCCGCCATCACGGTGGCGCATGCGGTAGGGGCTGTGCTGGAAGTTCGCGCTGCGGTCTTCGGTGTGCGCCAGCACTTCCCGGTCCAGGCGTTTGCGGTCGTCGGGATGGACCAGGTCGTTGTGCGGCGTGCGTTCGCCGGCCAGTTCCTGCGGGTCGTAGCCCAGGATCTCGCGTACGTTGGGCGAGACATACTGGATGGGCCAGCCCGGGGCATTGTCCCAGGCAAAGATCAGCGTCGGGCCGGCCATGAACAGGTTGCGCTCGCGTTCCAGCGCCAGGCGCTGTTCGCGCCGGGTCAGTTCATGTCCGATCCACTGCGCCATCAGGTTGATCAGGTCGCGCTCGAAGGGCACGAAGGCTTCGCGCGGTCGCCGCGCGACAAAGCTCAGCACCGCGCGCAGTTCGCCGTTCACGTGCACCGGCATGCCGAAACATGCGCCGGCCGCGGGCGTGTCCGAGATGCTGCAGCCGTCGGTCCGGGCCTCCGGGGCATGGAAACCCACCGGGCCGGTTTCCGCGAGGGCGTTGTCGCAGAAGGTGGCACCCGTTTCTCCGGCTTCCCGCGGGCCCTCCGGCCACTCGCCGGCGGCCTCCAGGATGCGCCGGCTGCCGTCGTCCACCCGCACCAGGCGGCCGTGGTCCATGGCGAATTCGCGCAGGCCGAGTTCCAGCAGCGCGCGCAGCTTGCCGGCGTCTTCGGTGTCCGCGGTGCTGGTGATCCGGTGCAGCTCCTGCAGCGCGTTCTGCCGGCGCTGCTCCAGGGCCTCGCGCGCCTTCTCCGGGCGGATGTCGCGGATGATGGTGGAGTAGTACTCGGGCTCGCCGTCGCCATCGAAGTGCGCAATGATCCTCTGCGACACGGGTATCTCGTGGCCGTCGACATCCAGCAGCGCGGACTCGCCTTCCCAGAAACCGGTGCGGCGGGCGGTCGGGAGCCCTTCCCGCTGCAGTCGGCGCGTGGCCCATTCGGGGTGAAGCCACTCGCCGGCGCGCTCTCCGGAGAAGTAATCGCGATCCTGCTCCGGGGCCGCGCCACCTTCCGCGCCCGGCAGGCCCAGCATCTCCTTGCCGCCGCGGTTCACGTAGTGGATGCTGCCGTCGGCATCGGCCATGGAGACGAAGTCCGGCGTAGCCTCGAGGATCTGGATCAGGCGTTCGCGGCCGCGCTCGGCCTCGCGCTGCTCGGTCACGTCGATCCCCACCCCCTGAAACGCGGTGATCCGGCCGTCCGCGTCGAAGAACGCCCGGTTGCTCCACATGATGGTGCGCAGCTCGCCGTCGGCCCGCGGCAGGGTGTTCTCGAAATGTCCCACCGGCCGTTCCGGGGTGAAGCTGTCCAGATGCGCGCGGACCCGAGCGACGTCCGCCTCCGGGGTCCAGTCCAGCCAGCGCTGGCCCAGGACCTCCTCCGACGTGCGTCCCTGGAATTCCAGCATCGCGCGGTTGGCATGCAGAAGCGTGGTATCCGGGAGGTAGCGGGTGACCAGATGCGGGTGGTCGTCCACCAGGCTGCGGTACAGCGCCTCCTGCTGCGCCAGTTCGCGGCGTGCGCGGTGGCGGGTCACGGCGTAGACCAGGCTGCGCTGGAGCAGGTCTTCGCCCAGCCGGTTCTTGCTGAGGAAATCCTCGGCCCCCGCCTCGATGGCGTGCGCCCCGGTGGCCGCATGGTCGTCGCCGGTGAGGACCACCACGGGGACCTCGCGGGTCGTCGACAGCACCCGCTCCAGGGTGTCGTCCGGGTCCGAATCGGGCAGGTTCAGGTCCAGCAGGACCGCGTCGACCGCGGTGGCGTCGCGTGCCAGGTGCTCCCGGGCCTCCTGCAGCCGGCCGCAGTGTGTGGTGTCGAACCGCGTGGTCCCGGTCGGGATTGTCAGCAGATCCCGTACCAGGGCCGCATCACCCATGTTGTCCTCGATCAGCAGAACGCTGAGGCGAGGGGACTCCTCGGGGCGGGGGATCTCGGACGCTCGGAGCGGCATCGGTTCCTTCCGTGCATGGTTCACGGTCTGCAGGATAACCGCTGCCTGTCGGCGAATACAGCGACGGTGCCCGAGCTCAGGCCGGGGCGGGTGCGGCGGACCACTCCGTCGGGGGTGTCCAGTGTTCCAGCCAGCCCTCCAGCGCGTCCGGCGGCAGCGGGCGGGCGATGGCATAGCCCTGGCCGTTCTCGCAGCCCATGCCGATCAGGATGCGCCCCTGTTCGACCGTTTCCACGCCCTCGGCCAGGACCAGGCGGTCGAACGCCCGGGCCAGGCCCACCACCGCCTCGATGATCGCCCGGTCATCGGCGTCCTCCAGCATGTCGCGGACATAGCTGCGGTCCATCTTCAGCGCGTTGGCGGGCACGCGCTTGATGTAGGTCAGCGACGAGTAGCCGGTGCCGAAGTCGTCGATGCTCATGGACACGCCCAGTTCGCGGACCGCACGCATGTTCGCCTCCGCCGCCGCGGCGTTGTCGAAGGCGGTGCTTTCCAGCACCTCGATCTCGAGGTCGCCGCGCGGGATGTCCGGATGGCGATCCAGGATGTTTTCCAGACGCCGTGGCAGGTCGCCGCTCTCCAGCTGCAGGGCGCCGATGTTGACGCTGACCGGCAGATGACGGCCGGCCGCGCGCCAGGCCTCCATCTGGCGCATCGCCTCCTCCAGCATGTACTCGCCCAGCTCGATGGAGACCGGGTCGTTTTCAATGGTCGGCAGGAACTCGCCCGGCGTCAGCAGGCCGTGATCCGGATGCCGCCAGCGCACCAGGGCCTCAACGCCCAGGATGGTGCCGGTGCGCATGTTCACCTTGGGCTGGTATTCCACGCTCAGTTCGTTGCGATGCATCGCCTGGCGGAATGCGTTGATGGTGCGATGCCGGCTGGCCACCCGCTGGTACTGGCCATGGTCGAAATATTCCCAGGCCCGGTCGCGGCGCAGCTTGGACTCGTACAGCGCATGGTCGGCCTGGCGCAGGACCGTTTCCGGGTCGAGGCCGCTGCGTGGCGGGCGGATCGAGATCCCCGCGCTGACCGAGACGTTCTCGCTGGCGCCGGCCGGTCCCTTGTCGGACACCGGCAGGTGATGCCCGGCCTCGATCACGGTACCCATGATCTCTTCCAGGCGTTCGATCGCCCCGGAGCTGCGCAGCACCAGGATGAAATCGTCGCCGCCGCGGCGTCCGAGCAGGGCATCGTCGTTCAGACGTTCGCGCCAGCGGCGGCTCAGTTCGGCCAGGATCCGGTCCCCGGCCGCCGTGCCCAGGCGGTTGTTGAGAGCACCAAAGTCGTCCACGTCGATGGATATCAGGGCCAGGGCCGTATCGTCGTGCTCGGTGGTGACCTGCTCCAGCGCCTGCATGATCCCGGCCCGGTTGGGCAGGCCCGTCAGCGGATCATTGAACGAACGCCATTCCAGTTCGCGGCGGTGTTCCAGCTCGCGGGTCATGTCCTCGTAGAAGGCGACGCGCAGCCTGCGGCCGTGATCCCGGAGTTCGCCGCCGCGGGTGATGCGGACCGGGACGTCGCGCTGCGTGGCGGTGCGCACCCGGCTGTACAGTGGCGGGTTCTCGTGCCCGGCGGGGGCCTCGGGCGGTGCCGTCAGGTGCGCGGCAATCCGCTCGCGTTCGTCGTCCGGGTGCAGATCGGTGATGGGCCGCTGCTTCAGCTCGTCCTCCGCGTGGCCGGTCATCCTGCAGGCGGCGGGGTTGGCGTCGAGTATGCTGCCGTCTTCGGCATCCAGGATCAGCAGGGGGTGGATGAAGCAGTCGAACAGGGTGCGAAAGCGGTTCTCGGCCTCTTCCTGCCCGCGCGAGGCGAGCTGTTTGGCGAACTGCGAGACCTGGCGCTCGATATGTACGTAGGTGTTGAGGAGGGATTCCAGGCTGGACGGTGACTGTTCGCGGAAATGCCGCGCGGCCCGTTCGCGCGCCTCGGCCACCCCGACCCCGGCTTCCAGTGCGTTGATGGCGGCGGCCATCTGCTTGTCGCTGCGCAGGATGTGCAGGGTCAGCCAGCGGACCAGGAACTCCAGCAGGGGCTGCAGGCGGTACTCCTCGGGGCCCTCCAGGGCGGCGATGCGGTCCAGTTCGTCGATGAACCCCGCGTGGGCCTGGCAGTGGCGGGCGAACCACTCGTCATCCTGAAACGCCCGCGCCCAGATGCCTTCCTCGGTCTCGAAGTGGTAACGCGCGTAGTCGCGCAGTTCCGCCACGATCCCGTCGGCCGTGGCCTCGTCGGTGCCCTCCAGCACCGTGCGGGCCAGGCGGTTGATGAGGTCCACCAGGTAATGATGCTGGCGGTCCACCTCGGGGATGCGGGTCAGGAATTCATCGCCCCAGGGGAAGATCTCGAATTCGTCCGTGTTCATGGTGCTGCTCCAATTCCCGCTGATTCCTCCGGGTAGAGTGTACGCACCGCAGGGCGGGTTTTCCCACCGGCCGCTTGTGGCAGTCCGGGGCACCGCCGACGGGAGCCGCGGTGCGGCGGGCCACGGTCAGGTCACCGAGACAGGATTCCAGCAGCAGCTCACGGATGATCTCGTGTTCGGGATCGGCACCGGGGCGCCCGCGGCAGTCTTCCGGGCACAGTCGTCCGGATTCCATGAGGTCGGCGAGCTCCCGGCCCTGCCATTCGGCGACCACCCGGCGCGAGTCACGGTCGAGGATGCGGACGCGGGGGGACGGGCATTCCAGCCAGGCATCGAGGGTCAGCATGTGGAACTCCTTCTTGAAGTAAATGCGACTCGTTCGCATTCAATAGTCGTCGTTCCGGCGGCTTCCGTCAAGTGACGGATGTCTCGTCTTCCCGGGGCCGGCGTTTCCTTCAGGCGTCCAGGCGCAGGACGAGCCGCGGGTCGCCCGCGGCCGGCTGCGGGGAACGGTGCACCGCGGCCTGTCCGGCGCCGCCGGGGAAGCGTTCGCCCTTCATCAGGATCGCGTGCCCGCGGGCGATCCGCAGGGGGGCATGGCCGGCGAGCACGCCGTCGTTGTCGCCGCAGCCCAGGCGGCTGCGGTCGACGTGGCGGTCGTCCACGTATTCGGTGCCGGGGCCGGTATAGCTGCACAGCATGCGCAGCTCCAGCTGGTCCACGTGGAACAGCGGGCAGGGTTGTTCGTCCAGCACCTCCAGTTGGACGCGCAGGATCACGCGCCGGGTGACCACCGCGAAGTTGCGCGCCAGGTGTTCGATGTCGAGGGCCAGGTGATGGATGTCGAACGGCCGCGTTCCCGCCGCCTCCAGCATGCCGGTGCGGATCTGGTCCGGCCGGCCCCGGAGATCGAGTTTCAGTCCGGGGCTCTGCTCCGCCAGGGTCTGTGCCTGAAGCCGCAGCTCCTCCGTTTCCGTACGACGCCAGATCAGGGCGTTGACGTCCTCGCGCCGGATCCCGTGCAGCTCGGCGGCCCGGTCAATGAAACGATGCCGGGACGCTGCGGTCGCGCGGGTGCGGGGACGGGTGCTCACGAGATCACCTCGGTTTCTTCTTCGGTCTCTTCCGCGCCGTTCTGCAGCCGCCACTCGGGGAAGGGGTCGCGATACTCGCGCCAGGCGTCGGCTCCCGCGGCCAGCTCGTCGTCGTCCAGCAGGCAGGCGTCCAGGGGCTGGCGGATGGTGTCGGGATCCATGTCGATGCCGATCACCACGATCTCCTGGCGGCGGTCGCCGTAGCGTTCGTCCCAGTGGGGCGCGACGTGGTCCTGCCACCAGTCGGCGTCCACCGGCCGGCGTTCCGGAGGCACCGAGGCCCACCAGAAGCCGGCGGCGTGATGGGTCAGCGCGCCGCCGGCCTGCGACAGCGTGCCCACCCAGTCCGGTCGCGACGCCAGCCAGAACCAGCCCTTGCTGCGGATCACGCCGGGCCATTCCTGATGGAGCAGGTCGAAGAAACGCCCGGGGTGGAACGGCCGGGTCGCCCGGTAGACGAAACTGTGGATACCGTACTCCTCGGTTTCGGGGGTGTGGTCACCCATCAGCTCCCGCGCCCACCCGGGGGCCTGTGCCGCACGGTCGAAGTCGAAGCGTCCGGTGCCGAGCAGTTCGCGCGGGTCCGTGCGCCCGTGCGTGATTTCCAGCACCCGGGCCTCGCGGTTCAGGGCCCGTACGACCCGATGCGCCTGGCGGCGCTGCTCGTCGGTGGCGCGGTCGATCTTGTTCAGCAGGATGACGTCGGCGAACTCGATCTGGTCGACCAGCAGGTCCACGACGGTGCGTTCGTCATCCTCGCCCAGCGATTCGCCGCGGTCGCTCAGGTCGTCGGTGGAGGCGTAGTCCTGCAGCAGGGAGGCGGTGTCCACCACCGTGACCATGGTGTCGAGGCGCGCGACGTCATCCAGCGAGGCATCGTTCTCGTCGCGGAAGGCGAAGGTGCTGGCCACCGGCATCGGCTCGGAGATGCCCGTGGACTCGATCAGCAGGTAATCGTACTGGCCGGATTCGGCCAGGCGGCGTACCTCCACCAGCAGGTCGTCGCGCAGGGTGCAGCAGATGCAACCGTTGCTCATCTCCACGGTGCGGGCGTCGGTGCGCGAGACGCCGCCCTGATCACCGTGGTCGACGTGGTCGCCTCGCACCAGCGCGCCGTCGATGTTGATCTCGCTCATGTCGTTGACGATCACGGCGACCTTGAGCCCTTCCTGATTGTGCAGCAGGTGATTGAGGACGGTGGTCTTGCCGGCGCCGAGGAATCCGGAAAGGACGGTAACGGGCAGACGTTCGGTCATGGCGGGCTCCCGGGGATTGTGTTGGATGTCACTCATGGAACAGATGTTCGGTCGCTTCCATGCGCTCCTTGGCCTCCACGCTCAGCGTGGCGGTGGGGCGGGCCAGGAGTCGGGGCAGGCCGATGGGGTCCCCGGTCTGCTCGCAGAAGCCGTAATCGCCGGTCTCGATGCGATAGAGGGCCTCGTCGATCTTCTTCAGCAGCCGGTTCTCGCGTCCCCGAATCCGCAGTTCGAGCTGGCGGTTTTCCTCTTCGCTGGCGCGGTCCAGTTCGTCCGCGGCCTGACTGCTCTGGCGCAGATCGGTGCGCACCTGCTCGATATCGTCGAGGACCTGTTCACGCATGGCCTGCAGGCGTGCGCGGAAGAACTCGAGCTGCTGCGGGTTCATGTAAGCCTCCTCGGGCATCGCGAGGAGCTCGTCTTCGGTGCGGGGGGTGTTATGGATCGTCTCGCTCATGGCGTTACAATATAACGTTACTGACCCACGGTCACAACGGCCCCGGGCCGATGACCCGAACTCTTGCGGGAGAAACGATGGACGCATACAGCGAGCACCGGAGCACCGACCTGCCGGACGTGGCGACGGGGACATCGCGCCGCGCCTCGAGCCTCGACTGGGTGGGCATGGAGCGCATCGCACTGCCCCTGCAGGTGGCCGGGCAGCCGGTCGCCGCGCGCGCCGATGCCGGGGTCAGCCTGGACGATCCGAAGGCCCGCGGCATCCACATGTCGCGGCTCTACCTGGCCCTGCGCATGCTGATCCACCGCGAGCTGGACTGCGCGCGGCTGGACCACGTGCTGGATGCGTTCCTCGAGTCGCACGAAGATCTGTCGGGGCGCGCCGCGCTCTCGCTGGAGGGCGAGGCACTGCTGGAACGGCCGGCCATGGTCAGCCCCCTGGCGGGCTGGAAGGCGTATCCGTTTCGCGTGGATACGGAAAAGGACGACCGCGGTACGCAGATCCGTCTCGGGATCGAGATCGGGTATTCCTCGACCTGTCCCTGCTCGGCGGCACTCGCCCGCCAGGCCATCCAGGAACGCTATGATCAGGACTTCGGGACGGCGCCGCCGGATCCGGACCGGCTGCGTGAATGGCTGGGCAGCGAGGCGGGCATCATGGCGACACCGCACAGCCAGCGCAGCCGGGCGTGGGTGGAGGTGGGCCTGCGGCCGGATGCCGAGACCTTTCCGTTCCGCTTTCTGGTCGATCGGGTCGAGCAGGCGCTGGGCACCGCGCTGCAGACCGCGGTCAAGCGCGCCGACGAGCAGGCGTTTGCGGTGGCCAACGGTGCGAACCCGATGTTCTGCGAGGATGCCGCGCGGCGACTCGACGAGGCCCTGGAGGCCCCGTTCGGGGCGCGCGGTTACCGCATCCACGTGCGCCACGAGGAGAGCCTGCATGCGCACGATGCGGTGGCGCGGGTCGAGCGGCCGCCGCGCGGGGCCTGAGGCCGGGCAGCAGGGCTATTCCTGTTCTCCGGCCTGTTCTCCGGCCTGACCGTAGAAGCGCTGCAGCGGGTCCTCGAAGCTGCGGTGACGGTCGGCCATGGGCTCCGCCGAGATCAGATAGTCGGCGCCGTACTTGAGTCCTTCCTTCTGCCGGGCGATCGGCAGGGCGCGGGCGCGCAGCTGCTCGATGTAGCCGCGCATGGACTCGGCGGTCCCCGGATCGGTGAAATGATCCAGCTGGCGCAGCGCGAGGTCGAGCTGTCCGTTCACGAAGCGTTCGCGGTAGCGGATCGGGAAGTAGCGCGTCTCCATCACCCGGAAGCCCGCCTGGCCCAGCTGGCGGAGCACCCAGGGGGAGGGATACTCGCGGTACGGCATGCTGCCGCTGAGCAGCAGGCAGGCATCGCGGACACGGCCGATCTCGCGCACCAGGCGTCCGGCCTCGGTGTCGGGTTCGCTGGGCACGTAGGGTTCCACGCCGATGATGTACAGCCGCTGGCCGACATGCGGCCGGATACGGTGCAGGGCCTGTTCCTGCCAGTAGGGAGAGAAGCCCTCGATGGCACCGATGAAGTAGTCCAGCAGTACGGTGTCGAAGCGCTCGCCGTACAGCAGGTGTTCGGAGTGCCAGTTGCCCACCAGCACGCGGTCCTGTGGCCGGCGCCGGTCGCCCGCGGCCTCCTGCACCGTGCGCGCCATGTTCTGCGAGGCGGTGATGGCGGTCCAGCGTTCGGTGTCGAGCGCGGTGATCCACTCGATGGACTTGCGGCCGGTCCCGGCATCGAGAAAGCTGCCCCAGGGCAGCGATCCCTGCATCTGCTCGATGGCCTGAAAGATTGGCGAGCTCGTACCCGAGCCCTGCGGCTTTTCGCTCATGGTTGCATTCCTTGGTTGCAGAGGGAGATCGGAGAATCAGTGTGTGCGCCGCAGGGCGGCGCCCGCCCGGGCCAGCAGAGCCAGAAGCAGCAGCACGACCACCAGCACCGGTGCAAAGGGTTGATCCAGTGGCAGGCTGAGGCTCCACGCGACCAGGAAGCCCGCAATCGCCAGGCCCTGGGTCCACAGCAGCGCCCCGGTCAGGCCGCGGGCCAGAAAGGCCGCCCCCCAGGCCGGCAGCAGCAGGGTGGCCAGCGCCGCGGGCATGCCCAGCACCATGCTCCCGAGTACGATCACGGCAACCAGCCATGCGGTCTCCAGCCAGCGCGCGACCGTCGGGGGTGCCGGCGCGGCGGGAACGTCCGGGGCGAGCTGGGCATGCAGCCAGACCCGGCGCAGCCACGGCCACAGCACTGCGCTGGCCACCCCGGCGACGACCACCGCGCCCAGCTCGCCCGGGCCGGCGAAATACAGCTGTCCCTCGGCCCAGGCGGCCGCCGCGATGCTTGCCTGCGAGAAATTGGCCGCCAGCAGGGTGACCGCGGCCAGCCCGCCCAGGAACAGCGCCAGCGGCAGGCGCTCGGTATCGCGTACCCGCTGCAGCAGCGCCATCACCCCGGCCCCCAGGGCCAGCGCGACCGGCAGCACCGGCCAGTGCAGGACCGAGGCCAGCACGCCACCGGCGGCGGCCCACTGGCCCAGCGCCAGCGCCTGCCAGACCGAGCCGCGCAGGAACAGGCCGCTGCCCGCCAGCGCCAGCACCAGCGTGATCAGGAATCCCGCCACGAAAGGCGTCAGCAGCAGGTCAGTCATGGGCGTCGAGGTAGTCCTGCAGGGGGTGGCGTTCGACGCCGAGGGTGCCCAGCAGTTCGTCGTCGTGGCTGGTCATGACCAGAGTGGCGCTCGCGGGCAGGGCGGTGATCAGTTCCACCGCGGCCGCGCGGACCTCGGCATCCAGGTGGTTGGCGGGTTCGTCCAGCAGCACCAGGTGGGGACGGCCGGTGTCGGCGCCGGCCTCCACGGGCGCCAGTACGGAGGCCAGGCGCAGGAGCTGCCACTGGCCGCCGCTGAGTTGATCCAGACGCCGGCGCAGCAGCGCCCGGATGCGAGGGTGTTCGGGCACGCGCGTACCCATGGCCCGGAACCAGTCGTGTCCGGAAAGGGGCCATGGGTACGGGCGCGGATGATCCTGGGCCAGCAGGCTGATGCGGGTGCCGGGAGCGGTGGTCAGCCGCCCCCCGTGCACCCGCGCCTGCCCCGTCAGGCATTTGAGCAGCAGCGACTTGCCGGACCCGTTGGGGCCGGTGAGCGCCCAGCGTGCCCCGCCCGGGACCGCAAGACTGAGCGGCCCGAGGACGGGGCGGTCAAAGCCCGGGCGCGCGGCCCGGGCCTCGATGACGGGGGAGTCGGACATCCGCGCAGCCTAGCGGGTGCGGAAGGTGGATGCCCAGGTTTCCATCAGCTCGAGGTAGCCGTCCAGGCCGGCGTCCTGGGGCGGATCCAGCGGTACGGCGTGGCTGTCCCAGCCGAGTTCGCGCTCGAGGAATTCGGCCCCGCGCGGCGGCTGGAACTCGGCGTACAGCACGTGACCGTCCATGCCTTCCAGCTCGCCGACCAGGCTCTGCAGGTGGCGACCGGTGGGCGGGATACCCGGTGCCGGTTCGAGGTAGCCGACGACCGTGGCGGGCAGCCATTCCTCGAGATAGTCGAGGTCTTCGTGATAGACCACGATGTTCTGGTCGGGGGCCAGTTCGCCGGCGAGGTCTTCGGCATGCTCGCGCAGCCGCTGCGCGGTCTCTTCCGCGCGCTCGCGGTAGACGTCCGCATTGGCGGAGTCGAGCTCCGCGAGCCGCTCGCCCAGGGCCAGGCCGACTTCCGCCATGCGCAGGGGATCGACATTGAAATGCGGATTGCCCTCTTCATGGACGTGGCCCATGTTGGGCCCGTCCTGGGTGATGGAGCGGCGCAGATCGACCTTGCCGGCGGCATAGAAATGGCCGGGCTGCCCCTCGTTGATGGCCGGGTTGGACGCGCCGCGGGTGGCGGCCGGCAGCCAGCCTTCTTCCAGCCCGGCGCCCAGCTCCAGCAGCAGGTCGGCGTTGCGCAGGGCGGCCATGAAGCTGGGCCGGGCATCCAGATAGTGGGCGTCTCGGTCGGGCGCCGCCAGGACACGCACGCGGGTTTCGTCGCCGCCGATTTCACGCGCAAGCGCTCCCAGGCTGGAGGTCGTGGCGACCACGTTGAGCTCGTCCGCGGAGGCCTGAGCGGGCAGGAACAGTGCGGTGGCGAGTGCGGCGCCGGTCAGGGCGGAGAGCCCGATGGCCGGACGTTGCTGCGGGGTCTTGCGGTTTTTCATGGATACTCCTTGAAAAATGCAGGTTTTGCGCGAGGCCCGTGGCGGGGCCTCGCGCTCCTTGAGGGGTCGATCAGAAGCGGTGCGCGCCGTGCGCGCCCAGCGCCACGTTCACCTGGAACATGAATTCCAGGCCGCGATCGCGGTCGCCATGATCGTCGACGAAGTCGTTCTGCGTGAGCTGCGCGCGCAGGAACACCGGCTCCACCGGCCGGAAGGTGACCTGGGCCGAATGGCGGTACGAGGTGTCGAAGGACGGGATGGCTGTATCGAGGTCATCACGCTCGATGCGGCCGTCATTGGTCAGACCCAGCGCCTCGGTCCGCAGACCGGCCTCCCAGCGGGGAGCGAAGCCGTACACGCCCTGGACGTAGAGGCCGTCCTGCCTGGACTTGCCGCTACCCTCGATGCCATGGCGTTCATGGGTGGTATCAAACTGTCGGCGCTGATAATCGAGGTCGACCTCACGGTAGAAATATTCGCCCTGAACCCGCCAGTCGCCGTGACCGTAGGCGCGCCCGGAACTGTACTTGTACACCGCGTCCAGGCCGGCGAACCATGCATCACCATCCCACTCCTCGAGACCCGAACCATGTTCGGTTTCCTGTTGCCACGTGTTGGCATAGCCCCCGGAGACGCCGAACTGAGCCGCATGATCCGGCCCCAGGTCCGGGCCGACCTTGGCGAACGCGGTAACCATGCGGGGACCGGATACATCGGAAAATGACGAGTGGATCGTGTCGTCCCCATCGGTGTGAGAGCCGCCGCTCCCCTCGTAGGGGATAAAGCTGTTGTCGCCCTGCAGGAGCTCCACGCCCAGCTGGGTGTAGGTCTCCGTCGGCGCGACCCAGGTCCCCTGAACGCCGATTTCCTGCAGGCCGTGGTCGCCGAACAGGTATTCGTTTACCAGCGGGCGGTCGACGAAATCCCAGTCGTGGACGTGGCGGCTGTTGATGTAGCCGATATCCGACAGGAACTTGCCCGCCTTCAGCTGGAGGCCGGCCGGCAGGGAGCGGGTGGTCAGATAGGCCTCCTCGACCTCGATGTCGCTGTCGTCGAAGCCGATCATCAGGGTGCCGTCCAGCAGGCCGCCCAGGTCGGCCTCGAACACCAGTTCGTTGTGGCCGAGGTTGAAGCCGTCGTCGAAGGAGTGGTCGTGGTCGTGATCATGGCCGTGGCCATGGTCGTGCCCGTCGTCGAATCCGGCGGGCTCGTGAACCCCTTCGCTCATCTCGTTGTAGTAGACCCCTTCCAGGATCAGCGAGATGTCCATGCCCCAGTCCGATCCCGAGTCGTCCTGGGCCTGGGCGGCGGCCAGGGCCGGCGTGGCGCAGGCCAGAACGGTCAGGCCCGTGAGGGCGTTGCGATGGTGTCGCGCGTTCAGCATGTCTTTTCTCCCCTTGTGAACACTGATTGCCTCCGTACATCGCTATTAAGACGTTATAGCGTAACGAACGAGCGCAAGAACGATATAATGTAACAATAGAGCGGTACAAGGGGCCGTCACCCCGGTGGGGGCAATGCCGGGAGGGAGAACGGAAAAAAGGAGCCGCCCGTTACAGCGGGCGGCCAAGCGTAGCGGAGGTTGGAGAGACAGGGGGGCGAAGAGGCCCCGGTCCCGGCGACACGCCAGAGTCCGACAACAATCGCGCATCTAAGTGAGAATTATATGCATCCGCGTTTGGGTGTCAACGTGGCCGATTCCAATGGCGCGGTTCATCGACCCAGCGGGGCGGCGGGTTGCCGGGGCTCAGGGCGCCGGGGCGCCCAGCCCGGCCTCGCGGAAGGCCTCGGCCCAGCGTTCAAGCTTGGCCTCGACGCCCAGTCGGGCATTGGCCGGGCTGGTGGAGGGGAGGCGCACCGCGGTCACGCCCAGCGCCCGGGTCTCGCGGATGCGGCGGGCGCTCTCCGCGCCGTTGTGGACGATCAGGCGCAGGCCCGGGGCCTCGCGTATCAGCCGGCCGAGATCGTTGGGCTGCGGATTGCGGATGGCGCTGTCCAGACTGCCCTCGCGTGCGCAGGCGCCGTAGATGTCCCACAGCCCGACCCCGCAGTCGAGCAGGCGAGCGTAGCGCTCCGGCCAGGACAGTTCCGGGAACGGCGGTCCGAGGATGCGCGCCATGATCGGCCAGAACTGGTTGCGCGGATGGGCGTAATAGGCGGCCGCCTCCAGCGAGGCGACCCCGGGGAAGCTGCCCAGCACGACGGCCCGGGTATCCGCGCGCAGCACGGGCTCGAACGCCTGCAACTCCGGACTGGAAAGCGGCACGGTCATCCCCGGAGCACTTCGGGCCGAAAGGTCAGAGCGACTGACAGTCGCGGCACAGGCCGTGGAGTTCCACCGTGCGGGTTTCGATGGCGAAGCCGGTCTCGGCCGCGGCGGCCTCCAGGGCATGGCTGGCGGTATCCGGGGTGTGAAATTCGATGATGCGGCCGCAGCCGTCGCAGATCATCAGCGCGGATTCGTGGCGTTCCCCGGGGTGGCTGCAGGCGACGAAGCCGTTAAGGCTCTCGATGCGGTGGATCAGGCCCTGCTCCAGCAGGAAGGCGAGGGTACGGTAGACCGTCGGCGGCTTGATGCTGCGGTCCTCGGACGACAGCGCGTGGATCAGGTCGTAGGCCTTGATCACGCCGTCGGTGCGCAGGATCTGTTCGAGGATGCGGCGGCGCTGCTCGGTCAGGCGCGCGCCGCGCCGGGTGCAGACCCGCTCGGCCTCGTCCAGGGCCTGCTGGATCGCGGCGTCGTCGGTGGTGTGCTGGCGGGTGGCCGTGGTCATGCCGCCAAGCTTAATCCATATGCACGCGCGGGGGCGAACACGGTCCGGAGCGCTTACTGCAGCAGCGACAGCGGAGGGGCCTCGGCGTCGGCGTCTTCCCCGGGATCGCGATGATGATAGACCACGCTGTTGCGGCCCACGTGCTTGGCATCATAGAGCGCGTTGTCCAGCCGCTTGAGCAGGGCATCGGCATCGTCGTCCGGGTGGATGACGGTGACCCCGAGGCTGACGGTCACGCGCCCCGCCCCCTCGAACGCCGTGGCGGCCACTTCGCGGCGCAGCCGCTCCGCCATCCGCCGGGCGCCGTCGGGGCCGGTTTCCGGCAGCAGCACGACGAACTCCTCGCCGCCCCAGCGGGCAAGGAAATCGGTCCGGCGCAGGGCGTCGGTCGTCCGGCGCGACAGCTCGACCAGTACGCGGTCGCCGGCGTCGTGGCCGCAGGTATCGTTGAGACGCTTGAAATGGTCGATGTCGAACAGGATGGCGCCCGCGTCGTTTCCGTAGCGCCGGGTGCGGGCGAGGGCGCGCTCCAGCTCGGCATCGAAACGCTGGCGGTTGAACAGGCCGGTCAGGCGGTCAGTCGTCGCCTCCCGTTCCAGTTCCGCCTCCAGGCGCTTCTGCTCCGAGATGTCGTGGAACACCGCAACGTAGTATTCGAGCTGGCCGGCCTCGTTGTGCACCGCGCTGATGGTCTCCCACTGGGGATACACCGTCCCGTCGCGCCGGCGGTTCCAGATTTCACCTTCCCATTGCCCGCGGGTCTGCAGCTCCTTCCACATGCGGTGGTAGAACTCCAGGTCCTGATGACCGGACTGCAGGATGCGCGGGTTTTCGCCCAGGACCTCCTCCTCGGCGTATCCGGTAATGCGGGTAAAGGCCGGGTTGGTGCGCAGGATCCGGCCGTCGGGGCCGGTGACCAGGATCGCCTGGGCGCTGTCGAAGGCGGCGGCCATCAGGCGCAGTTCGCGCTGGCTGCGGTAGCGCTCCATGGCATAGCGCAGGGCGCGCGACAGCAGGTCGGGCTGCAGCTCGTCCTTGGGCAGGAAATCCTGGGCCCCCAGGCGAATCGCCCCGGTGCCGGTGCCACGTTCCTGGTGGCCGGTCATGACCACCACCGGCACGCCGGCGCTCGCCTTCAGCAGCAGGCGCAGGGTGTCCAGGCCCTGGGAGTCGGGCAGTCCCAGGTCCAGCAGGGCAACGCTGAAGGGACGCTCCTTCAGCAGCTGCAGGGCCTGATCCAGGCGGCCGGCGCGTTCCACCGTGTACCCCGGGTCGGCGACTTCCTCCAGCAGGTCCTCGACCAGGTCGGCGTCGGCCGGGTTGTCCTCGACCAGCAGGAGCCGATGCCGGGTCATGGGCACATCCGGGACGGGTCCGACGGGGGCAGGCCCGCGCGCGAAGGCAGGCAGACGCTGTCGATCCAGAAATCGCCCAGACACCGGATCAGTTCGAGGAATTCGTCGAAATCCACCGGCTTGGTCAGGAAGGCATTGGCCCGATGGGTGTACGAATGCACGACGTCGTCCGGTGCCGAGGAGGTGGTCAGGACCACGATCGGCAGGGTCTGCAGCTGCGGATCGTTCTTGACCGCGCTCAGCACCTGACGGCCGTCCATGCGGGGCATGTTGAGATCCAGCAGCAGCAGCTCGGCTTGCGGCGCGTCGGCGTACGGACCTTCGCCGCGCAGATAGGCCATGGCCTCCACCCCGTCGCGTACCGGGCGCAGGTCGGCCGAGAATTGATGGTGCTCGAAGGCCTCCTGCAGGAGCTCGACGTCTTCCGGCGAGTCTTCGGCCAGGAGGATGGTGACGGGTTTCATCGGTTACGGTCCGGTGCTGGCAATTCTGAAGTTGACGGTAGTCTATCGATTGCCCTGTGGCCAATGCGATTGTCCCGTCGCTCCGCGCTGGAGTTCACTCGGGGACAGTCGCAGCCACTGGTTGCCGCGGGAGGGTGAAGCGGAACGTCGTGCCGTGCCCCTCGCCGTCGGACTCGGCCCGGATCTGCCCGCCATGGCGCTCCACGATCCGTCGGGCGAGCGCCAGCCCGGCGCCGGTGCCCTCGTACTCGCCGCGACCGTGCAGGCGCTGGAAGACCTGGAAGATGCGTCCGATCTGTTCCGGATCGATGCCGATGCCGTTATCGGTGACGCGGATCTCCCAGTGATCGCCCCGGTCCGTGCAGCCCACGTGGATCTCCGGGGTGGTTTCGGGGGCGCGGTACTTGATGGCGTTGGACAGCAGGTTCTGGAACAGCCGCATCAGCTGTCCGGCGTCCCCCTGCACCGTGGGCAGCGCCTCGCGGGTGATGCGGGCCCCGCTGTCGGCAATGGCGGCCTGCAGATTGTCGCAGGCATCGTCCAGCGCCCGGTCCAGCGCCACCGGCGCGAAGGCCTCGCCCATGCGCTGAACCCGGGAGTACTCCAGCAGGTCCTGGATCATCTGCCGCATGCGCGCGGCCGCGTCGGTGGCGGTGTCGATGTAGCGCCGGGCCTTGTCGTCCAGTGCCTCGGCATGGCGCCGCTCCAGCAGCCCGAGGTAGCTGTTGATGATGCGCAGCGGCTCCTGCAGGTCGTGCGAGACCGCGTAGGCGAACTGCTCCAGCTCGGCATTGGAGCGTTCCAGCTCCATCTCGATGCGCTTGCGCTCGGTGATGTCGCGGATGATCGTCGAGGTCTGGGCGATCGCACCATCCGCGTCGCGATGGATCAGCACCACCTGCGACGCCGGTCGTTCGCGGCCCTCGGCGTCCAGCAGCGCGGTCTCGCCCTGCCACAGGCCGTGTTCCATCGCGGCCGGCAGGGCCTCCTCGCGGACGCGCTCCAGCGCCCAGGGTGGATGCACGCGCTCGATGGTGCCTTCCACGGTGTCCATCTCGCCCGGCAGCCCGGCGCGGTTCCAGCCGGTCTCGGGGTCCCAGTGGTCGGCGAGCTCGGGCTCCGGCAGGCCCATCAGCCGGCGGCCGGCGGCATTGAGGTAGAGCATTGCCCCGTCCGGGCCGTGCATCGACACCACGTCCGGGGTGCTGTCGAGGATCGATACCAGACGCCGCAGGCTGTCCTCCAGCTGACGCTGTTCGGTGATGTCCTGCACCGTCCCCAGCATGCGGATTGCCCGGCCGTTGTCGTCGAACTCGGTGTGGCCACGTTCGCGCACGGTGCGGACCTCGCCGTCCGGCCGCACCACGCGATGCACGATGTCGTAGGGCTCGCCGGCGAACGAGGCCTCCAGCGCCGCCTGCACCGCCGTTCGGTCATGCGGATGGACCGCCTCCATGAAGGTCTCGTGGGTCACCGGGCCGTCTTCCGGCCGGCGGCCGAAGATGCGGTAGATCTCGTCCGACCAGCGGATCTCGTTCACGCGGAAATCCGAGACCCAGCTGCCCATGCGCGCGATCCGCTGCGCCTGGTTGAGCTCCGCCTCGCGCTGACGCAGCGCCTGCTCGGCCGCGACCCGGGTGGTGATGTCCACCAGCACCCCGTTCCAGACCGTGCTGCCGTCGTCCTGGCGTTCCGGGGTGGCCCGGCCGTCCAGCCATACCTCGCCCCGTTGCGGGTGTCGCACACGGAAGTGCTGCTGCCAGGGTTCGAGGGTCTCCCGCGAACGGGCCGCGCTGGCGCGGAGCGCCTCCAGGTCCTCCGCGGGAATGCGCGAGAACAGACGTGCGGCATCACCGGTAGCCTCCGAGGGCAGGAGGCCGGTGAGCTGCTCCAGGCCTTCGCCAAAAAACGGGAATCCGGGGGTGCCGTTGGCATCCTCGCGGTATTGATACAGGGCGCCCGGCAGGTGACGGGCGATGGTGCGCAGGCGGGTTTCGCTCTCCACGCGGTCGCTGACGTCCTGGAATGCGCCCACCAGTTCCTTGACCCGACCCTGCCCGTCGCGCAGCGCGACCAGCTGGTCCTCGATGTGCATCCAGTGGCCATCACCGTGGCGCTGGCGGTACTGGAGGCGACAGGTGCCACGCGCCCCCGCGGCCAGCCAGGCCCCCACGGCTTCAATGTTAGCGGCATGGTCATCGGGATGGATGTGGTGCTCCAGCCAGCGCGGGTTGCCGGTCACCTCCTCCGGCCGCCAGCCGATCACGGCCTCGGCGTTGTTACTGAGGTAGGTCATGGTGGCGAACCCGGCGGGATCCATGGTGTAGATCACCGCCGGACTGGTCTGCAGCAGGGTCTCCATGCGCTGGCGCGCGGCCTTGCGCTCGCTGATGTCCTGGAAGGACACCACCGCCCCGGTCGGTTCACCTTCTGAACCGTGCAGGGGGGCGGCGTAGACCAGCACCGGGAAGGCATGCCCGTCGGGGCGCCAGAAGACGTCCTCCCAGGCCTCCAGCGGCTTGCCGGTCTGCAGCACGCGGTAGATCGGGCAGTCTTCCAGCGGGTAGGGGCTGCCGTCGGCGTGGCTGTGATGGGAGGTCTCGTGGGATGCCAGACCCAGGGCATCGGCCTCCCGTTCGTATCCCAGCAGGCGGCAGGCCGCCGGGTTGAGGAAGGTGTAACGGCCTTCACGGTCCAGGCCGAACACCCCTTCGGCGAGGCTTTCCAGCAGCTGGTTGCGGAAGGCCTCGGCGGCGCGGATCGCGGAGATGTCGTGGAGGATGGTGGAGTAGCGATGCACCGCCCCCGTGTCGTCGCGATGCGCCACGATGGTCTGGGACACCGGGATCAGGCTGCCGTCCCCGGCCTTGAGTTCGGTCTCGCCTCGCCAGACTCCGTCGCGCGCCGCCGTTGGCAGGGCCTCCTCGTGCAGCCGCCGGCGTACGGGCTCGGGATGGAAATCGTCGATGGCGCGTTCGCCCGGCGTCGCCCGTCCGGTCAGGCCCAGGGCGCGGTCGAATGCAGGATTCTGGTACAGGATGCGGCCATCGGGGTCGGCCATGCCGATGAAATCGGGCGCGGCTTCCAGGATCTGCAGCAGCTCCCGTTGTTCGCGTTCGGCCCGATGGTGTTCGGTGACATCGTGGATGATGGAGTGCAGATAGCGCTTGCCGCGCAGCCACACCGGGCCGGAATAGACCTCCACGTCGCGGATCTCACCGCTCGCGACGCGGTGGCGAAAGCGAAAGTACAGCCGCTCCTCCTCAGCGGCCCGTTCCATCTCGGTCCGCACCTCCTCCGCGGAGAGGGTGTTGATCGCCTGGATGGGGCGGTTTTTCAGCTCCTCGATCGACCAGCCGTAGAAGGTCTCGGCGGCGGGATTGGCGTCGACGATGCGGCCGTCGTCCGGGTCGATCAGCAGCTTGACCGCGACATTGTTGGTGAACGTCTGCTGGTAGAAATGTTCGAGTTCGTCGTGCTCGGCCTCGCTGGCCTTGCGCGCGTCGATGTCGGTGGCGGTCAGGGCCAGGCGCGCGGCGCCATCATCGGCGTCGGGCAGGCGGCTCAGCGCCAGTTCCACCCACAGCGGCGGGCCCTGCCGGGGGAGCAGGCGGCATTCGTCGCGCCACTCGCCGGTGTCGCCGTGAACGACCGAATGGATCGCGGCTGCCACCCGGTCGCCCTCGGCGGAGGCCAACCACACCGTCAGCGTCTGCCCGACGAGGACGTCCGCTTCCCGGTCCAGCAGCCCGGACAGGCGCCGGTTGGCGGCGCGCAGACACCCGTCGGCGTCCACCACGGCCATGCCGACCGGGGCGTGTTCGAAGAAGGCGGAATGCGTGTTCTCGGGATCCATGGCGTGTTGCCCGCCGAAGATCGGGCGGCGGTCGGGAGACAGGGCCGCCAATTCTGCCACGCAGCGTCTGCCCGCACGAGGCGGGGGGCAGCGTCAGTCGGCGTGGCGTTCGTGCGGTACGGCGCCGAAGCCGGCGGGGCGGCAGCCGAAACGGGCGGCGGCCCAGGCCGCACGTGCCGCCTGGGGTTCTTCGGCGGTCTTGCGAATGTGCTCGTCGACCGCGCGCAGGCGGGGGCGAAGGCCTTCGCCATTGGCGATCTGGATCGCCAGCCCCGGCCGCGCGTTGAGCTCCAGAATCAGCGGGCCGTGGCGGCGGTCGATGACCACGTCGACGCCCAGATAGCCGAGGCCGCTGAGTTCGTAGCAGCCCGCGGCGAGTTCCATGAGTTTGTCCCACCCCGGGATCGCCAGGTCCACCAGGCTGGCCTCGGTGTCCGGGTGGACCCATACGGGCTGGTTGTGCTGCACGCCGCCCAGGGTGTGTCCGCTTGCGAGGTCGATGCCGGTGCCCACCGCCCCCTGGTGGAGGTTGGCCTTGCCGTCCGATTCCTGCGTCGGCAGGCGCAGCATGGCCATTACCGGGTATCCGCGATAGACCACCGTGCGGATGTCCGGAACGCCGGTATGGGTCACCTCGGCGAAGACCTCGGAGAACTCCACGCGTTCCTCGATCAGTGCCACGTCCGGACGCCCGCCGAGGCTGTACATCCCGGACAGGATCCCGGACACATGGTCCTGCAGCTCGCTGATCTCGAGCATGCGCCCGCCGGCCCGGCGGAGCCGCTCACCGCGCCAGCCGGAGATCACCATGATCCCGTCGCCGGCCGCGCCATGGGCCGGTTTGATGACGAAACCGTTCGCGTATTCGCGCAGTTGCCGTTCCAGGCCGCGCAGCTGGTGGTGACTGTGAATGACACCGATGAGCTCCGGCACGGCCAGGCCGGCTGCGCTGGCCAGCTGCTTGGTCATCCGCTTGTCGTCCACGCGCGGATAGTGGCGCCGTGCGTTGTATTCGGCGATGTACAGGCCGTTGCGTGCATTCATGCCGAGGATGCCCTGCCGGCGCAGGGTCGACGGGCGCACGAAACGGGGCCACCAGCCGCCCATCAGTCGGGTTTCCTCAGGGCGTCCTGCATCTTCCCGAAGCGGAACAGTTCGGTCACGCGGTAGCCGGTGTAACGCCCGAGCAGCAGGGTCACGGCGAGGATGACCAGCAGGAGTTCGGGGAACACGAACAGCAGGTGCTCGAGCTGGCGACTGGCCATCAGGCCATAGGCCGCGGCCGCCACGATCAGGCTGCCGACCCCCTGGGAGATCGCGTCCGCCGGGCCGTGTTCCTCCCACACCACCGACATGCGCTCGATAGTCATGGCCAGGATCACCATCGGGAACAGCGACAGGGCCAGCGCGCGTTCCAGTCCCAGGTGGTGGGCCAGGATCGAGAGCGCCAGCATCAGCATGATCACCACGCTGACCACGGCGGCCAGGCGGGGTACCAGCAGGAGCCGCAGGTGTTCCAGGTAGAAACGCACCGCCAGTCCGAGCGAGACGATCAGGGTGAACAGGATGACTCCGGCCAGCAGCTGGGTCTCGCGAAAGGACAGGGCGATCAGCACCGGCATGAACGTGCCGAAGGTCTGGATGCCGATCACGTTGCGCAGCAGCACGATGATCATCGCTCCCAGGGGGACCATCAGCAGCACGCGATAGGTGTTCTGCGTGCCCAGCGGCAGTTCCAGCGGCGAGAAATCGAGGATTCGGGTGTCCAGGGTCTCCCCCAGACGCTGAGCGGTGCCCAGCGCGTCCTGCACGCTGCGGGTCACCGCGAAGCGCAGTTCTTCTCCGGTGCCGTTACGGACCTCGAGGATCGGCGCATCGCCATGGCTCCAGACCACCACGTCGTCGGGGTAGTCGATGTTGCCGTTCAGCGGATGCACCGGAACCCAGCGCTCGGTGTTGTGCACCTCCAGCCAGGTCTCCGGCTCGATATTGCGATGCCCGTCGCGCAGCGGGATGACCGTGACCGCGCGGGCGGGGATGCGGGCGACGGAGAGCAGGTCGATCAGGGTCTGCGTGCGCAGTTCGCGGTCGCCATCATCCATCACGAACAGCGACGCGTTGCCGTTCGCTCCGGTGCCTCCCAGGTCCCGGACCAGCACCGTGGCAAAGCTCTGGATGCCGGAGGAGCGTTCGCGCACGCTCTGGATCAGGGCTTCGGCGGCCGAATCGAAGGGTTCGTCCCATTCGCGGGGTGCCACCGGTCCGGGGTACTCCGCATGCGGGCCGGCGCTGGCGTCGCGATAGAGCGTGGTGCGGTAATAGAGCGTCTGCTCTCCGCGCGGGTCGCGCGAGGTCCACTGCGCGACGCGGTCATCCGTGCCGTGCGAGGTGGTCAGGCCGTAGCCCCGGGATATGAAGTTCTCGTCCAGCCGGGCGAAGTTCGGGAGCCGTTCGGGGATGCGCAGCCGGACCTCGGCCGCCCCGCCGGTTGGCTGGAAGCGGATGCGCGATTCCACCACCCAGGTGTCGGCCGTCGCACCCGGCTGCAGGGGCATGTCGAGCAGGGTGGCCTTGTAGAGAAAGATGCCGAACCCCGCCCCCAGCAGGAGCAGGATCAGCAGGGGCAGATGGAACCGTTTCATTCGACGGCGTCAGTGCTGTCTTCGTCCGTCGGGCAGTCCGGTGGCAGCAGGTGTTCGTTGCCGGAGTCCACCAGGATGTGCCCGGCCATGTGGCTGCGGCCCACCAGCAGCTGGTAGGTGAGTTCCGTGCGGTCCACCAGGGTGGTGTCGGCTTCGATCTTCCGGTCGCCGAGGCACAGTTCGAGGCGCACGACGTGCCGTTCATCGAGTTCGCCGCTATGCTGACGGATGCGGGCACTGCGCTCGATCGGGCGTTCCAGGGTGATGCGTGCGTCCGCGTCCTCCGGATCGACGATCTCGAAACGGATCCACTTCTCGTCATCGCGCTCGAAGGTTTCCTGCTCCAGGGCGTTGAGGGAGGAGGAGGTGGCGCCGGTATCCAGGCGTGCCTCCAGGGTGATGTCTTCTTGCACGATGCTGGCATCCTCGACGGTGCCGAGGATCGTCAGCGAAGAACCCGATTCCGCCACGGCGGGGAGCCAGGTCAGGCCCGGCAGGAGGGCCACAAAAAGCGCGGCCGATTTGAGTACACTGAAGGGCAGGTGCATACCGTCCGTAAGGATGCAGGGAAGAGCTCTCGAGGATACGGCATGTTTGCCTGAGCCGCTCGAACCCGATTCACACAATCAAGGAGCCGGCCATGAGCTGGGTGATCGACCTCGCCGACCTGACCATGAACGATGTTGCCGAGACCGGTGGCAAGAATGCCTCGCTGGGCGAGCTGCTGGGGCAGCTGGGGGCTGCCGGAGTCCGGGTGCCGGGCGGTTTCGCCACCACCGCGTCGGCGTTTCGCACGTTCCTGGCGCGCGACGGGCTGGATGCCCGTATCAAGGACCGACTGGCCGGGCTGGACATCAACGACATCGAGGCCCTGCGCGCCGCCGGGCGCGAGGTGCGCGGCTGGATCGAGGCCGCCCCGCTGCCCGCGGAACTGGAAGACGCGATCCGCGAGCATTACGCGAAGCTGGGCGAGGACGTGCCGGTGGCGGTGCGCTCGTCGGCCACCGCCGAGGACCTGCCCGAGGCTTCGTTCGCCGGGCAGCAGGAGACCTTCCTCAACGTGCGCGGCATCGATGCCCTGCTGCAGCGGGTGCGCGAGTGCTTCGCCAGCCTGTACAACGACCGGGCCATCGCCTATCGCGTGCACAACGGCTTCGCCCACGACGAGGTGGCGCTGTCCGCCGGGGTGCAGCGCATGGTGCGCTCGGACATCGGCGCCTCCGGGGTCATCTTTACCCTCGACACCGAAACCGGCTTCCGTGACGCGGTGTTCATCACCGGCGCCTGGGGGCTGGGCGAGACCGTGGTGCAGGGCTCGGTGAACCCCGACGAATATCAGGTGTACAAGCCGGCGCTGGCGGCCGGCAAGCGTGCGGTGATAGGCCGCACGCTGGGCACCAAGGCGATCCGCATGGTGCTGACCGAGGACGGCACGCAGACCGAGGATACTCCGGAAGAACTGCGCCGGCGTTTCTGCCTGTCGGATGCCGACGCCGAGCAGCTGGGCCGTTTCGCGGTGGCGATCGAGCAGCACTACGGCCGGCCGATGGACATCGAGTGGGCGCAGGACGGCGAGACCGGCGAGCTGTTCATCGTGCAGGCGCGCCCGGAGACGGTGGAGAGCCGGGTGGAGGTCGGCGGTGGCGAGACCTACCGGCTGGGCGAGCACGACGTCGAGCCGCTGGTGACCGGGCGCGCGATCGGCTCGCGCATCGGCAGCGGCGTGGTGCGGGTGCTGGAGTCGCCCGACGAGATGCACCGCATGGAAGAGGGCGACATCCTGGTGGCGGACATGACCGATCCCGACTGGGAGCCGATCATGAAACGCGCCGCGGCCATCGTGACCAACCGCGGCGGGCGCACCTGCCATGCCGCGATCATCGCGCGCGAGATGGGCGTGCCGGCGGTGGTCGGCTGCGGCGATGCCACCGAGAAGCTGAGCGACGGCTTCGAGGCCACGGTGTCCTGCGCCGAGGGCGACGACGGCTACGTGTACCCGGGGCACATCCCCTTCGAGGTGGAGCAGGCCAGCCCGGAGGAGCTGCCGGAGCTGCCGCTCAAGCTGATGCTCAACGTCGCCAACCCCGGGCGCGCCTACGCCTTCTCGCAGCTGCCGCATGCGGGCATCGGCCTGGCGCGGCTGGAGTTCATCATCAACGGCACCATCGGCGTGCATCCGCTGGCGCTGCTGGACTATGCCGAGGATCCGCAGCGCCTCGAGCCGGCGGTGCGCGAACGGATCGCCGAGCGTCTGCACGGCTTCGATGACGGCCCGCGCGAGTTCTTCGTGCGCAAGCTGTCGGAAGGCCTGGCGACTCTGGCGGCGGCCTTCGCGCCGGAGCCGGTGATCGTGCGGCTGTCGGACTTCAAGTCGAACGAATACGCGCATCTGATCGGCGGGACCGGCTACGAGCCGGAGGAAGAGAACCCGATGCTGGGGTTCCGCGGCGCCTCGCGCTACCGCGCCTCGGTGTTCCGCCCGGCGTTCGCGATGGAATGCGAGGCGCTGCGCCGGGTACGCGACGAGATGGGCCTGGACAACGTGCAGATCATGGTGCCCTTCGTGCGCACCCTGAAAGAGGCCGACGACGTCCTGCAGGTGCTGGAGGAGGAAGGCCTGAAGCGCGGCGAGAACGGCCTGAAGGTCGTGATGATGTGCGAAATCCCGTCCAACGCCCTGCTGGCGGATGCCTTCCTCGAGCGTTTCGACGGGTTCTCCATCGGCTCCAACGACCTGACCCAGCTGACGCTGGGCGTGGACCGCGACTCCGGGCTGGTGGCGGACTCCTTTGACGAGCGCGACGAGGCCGTGAAGCAGCTGCTGGCGCTGGCCATCCATGCGGCGCGGCGCAAGGACAAGTACGTGGGGATCTGCGGCCAGGCGCCGTCGGACTACCCCGAGCTGGCCGGCTGGCTGATGGAACAGGGTATCGACTCGCTGTCGCTCAACCCGGATGCTCTGATCTCCACCTGGAAGAGCCTGGCGCAGCTGCGTCAGGCGGGCGGCGGGGGCTGAACGATGGGCGCCGGCGATCCGGCTGCTTCGGGCGAACCGCGCTGCCCGCAGGTCTATCTGGTCTCCGACGGGACCGGCATTACCGCGGAGACCCTGGCGCGGTCGCTGTTCACCCAGTTCCCGGCGCTGGCGCCGGACTGGCACCGTCTTCCGTTCGTGCAGTCACCCGGGCGTCTGTCGTCGGCGTTCGCGCGCATCGAGCAGGGGCCGCAACCGGCGCTGGTGGTGGCGACGCTGGCCGATGGGCAGCTGCGGGCGCAGCTGGAGCACTGCCCGGTGCCGGTGATCGACGTGCTCGGGGAACACCTGGGACGCCTGGAGGCGATCCTGGGCGCGCAGGCCGAGGCGGTTCCGGGGCGGGCCCACGGGCGCGGCGACGCCGAGCGTTACGATCGCCGGATCGATGCCCTCAACTACACCCTGGCGCACGACGACGGCCTGGCCAGTACCGATCTGGCGGTGGCCGACGTGGTGCTGCTGGGGGCCTCGCGTTCGGGCAAGACCCCCACCAGCCTGTATCTGGCGATGCACTACGGCCTGTTCGCGGCCAATTATCCGCTGGTGCCGGAAGACCTGGATCATGGCGGGACGCCGCACATGCCGCAGCCCCTGCGCGGGCTGGAGGGGCGCATGGTCGGGCTGACCATTCATCCGCAGCGGCTGGCTCAGATCCGCGAGGCGAGGCGCCCGGGCAGCCGCTACGCCAGCCTGGAGCAGTGCCGGTCCGAGACCCGGGCGATCGCGACCTTTCTGGAGGTCTGGGAAATCCCGCAGCTGGACGTGACCGAACGCTCGATCGAGGAGATCGCCACCCGGGTGCGCGACCTGCTGGACCCGCCGGCGCGCTGAGGGGGTTATGCGGCGTCGGGCAGGCCCAGGCGGGCGAGCCAGTCGGCGGGGTCGCCGTTGCAGACCAGGAATTCCGGGTTCAGCAGGCTGTCGCGGGTATTGTAGCGCAGGTCATTGCCGTCCAGGTCGGTGACGCGGCCTCCGGCTGCGCGCACCACCGCGTGGGCGGCGGCGGTATCCCATTCCGAGGTCGGTCCCAGACGGGGGTAGATGTCGGCGCTGCCCTCGGCCACCAGGCACAGCTTCATGGAACTGCCGAGGCTGACCAGTTCGTGCGGGCCGAGCCGTTCCAGCACCGCGTTCAGGCGCTCGGCGCCGTGCGAGCGGCTGCCGGCCACCCGGACCGTTTCTTCCGGAGAGCGTGGCGTGGACACGTGGATGGACGTGCGCGGCCCGTCGGCGTCACGGCGAAAGGCCTCGCCGTCGATCTGCCCGGCGTACAGGCGCTGCAGCACCGGGCACCAGACCACGCCCAGCACCGGTTCGTGGTTGTGGATCAGCGCGATGTTCACGGTGAACTCGCCGCTGCGCTTCACGAATTCGCGGGTGCCGTCCAGCGGATCGATCAGCCAGTAGGTGTCCCAGTCCTGGCGGGTGGCGAACGGGATGTCCTGGCCTTCCTCCGACAGCACCGGCCACTGCGGGGCGATCTCGCGCAGGCCGTCGCTGATCACGCGATGGGCGGCCAGATCGGCCTCGGTCAGCGGCGAGCGGTCGTCCTTCTCGGTGACGGCAAAGCGGGTTTCGTAGATCTCGAGGATCGCGCGGCCGGCGTCCTCGGCCACGGTGCCGACCTCGTTGAGCAGGGCGGACAGGGCCGCGCCTTCGGGTACGGCGGTGGATGCATTGTCGGTCAAGATTGTTTCCTTAAGTGTTCGCGGATCATGTACAGGGCGGCGATGGAGCGGGCCTCGGTGCAGTCTTCGCGCTGCACCAGTTCCTCCAGGGCATCCAGGGGCCAGGGCACCACCTCGATGGCCTCGGGTTCGTCACCCTCGGCGCGCTGCTCGTAGAGGTCCTCGGCCAGGACCAGATGGGTCTGATGGCTCATGTAGCCGGGGGCCACGGTCAGGCTGCCCATCGCCGTCAGGCGACGGCCGGCATAACCGACCTCCTCCATGATCTCGCGGTTGGCCGCGGCGATGATCTCCTCCCCGCGCTCCATGCGCCCCTTGGGCAGGCCGAGTTCGTAGCGGTGGGTGCCGGCGGCGTATTCGCGGATCAGGAGGACATGGCCATCGTCGCGTACCGGGGCGATGATCACGGCCCCGTTGCCGCGGCTGACCAGGCGCTCGAAACAGGCGTGGGCCCCGTTGCTGAATTCCAGGTCCAGCTCCTCCACTTCGAACAGGCGGCTGCGGGCCACCGTGCGGCGTTCGTGGACGGCGGGCTTGTCGCGGCTCATTGCGGGTCCATCGGTCGGGGCGTCCGGGAGCAGACAGGCTGCTCCCGGACGCGGGTCACTCGTCGCGGCTCAGCCGGATCCGGGTCTCCAGCTCGCCCTCGAAGGTGGTGTCCAGGATCATGCCGTGCTCGAAACCCCGGACGTCCACGCCGGGCTGCCGTTCGGGGATCGTGTCTTCCAGCGACAGGTCCAGATCCCCCCAGGACAGCGTGAGCGTCACGCGCATGGGGAAGTAGCCGTCCAGGAAGCGGCGCATGAACGGCCCGTTCTCCAGCACGTATTCGCCGTTGCCCCGGCTCTCGACCACGCGCATCTCGGCTTCGACACACAGCTCCGAGGCCTCGGTGACGCCGATGACGACGACCCGGTCGTCCTCGGCCCAGGCATCTTCGACCTCGTCGGCGCTGGCCACCCGCAGGCCCCGGATGTTCGGCTCATTGTACACGATGGACATGCGGCTGATCTCGGCCAGGCCGCTATGGCACTGGCGCAGCCGCACCCATCCGTCGTTCAGGCTGTCTTCGTCGAGGGTCAGGTGGTTGTCGTGGTGATGCAGCGGTGTGTCGCGCTCTTCCGGCGGCTCGGCGTAGATCCGCAGTTCCGGGCTGGTGGTCTGGGCGTCCTCGGGATCCACCTGACCGGGGCCCGGGGGGCCGTCCTCCCACAGGCTGTCGTCCTCCAGCGGGTCGTAGTCCGGGTCATCCGGATCCATGGCCATGGCGGGTGCCGTCGCCAGGGCACCGCCCAGGGCCAGGATCAGCCCCGTCGCAATCGCGCCGGGTCCGCGTGCCGTTCGTGTTTCGGTTATTCTGTGCATCGTCAATCCCGTCGTTGCTTCCCCACATCCCATGGACTCGCAGACCCGCGCGAAAAATCCCGAGACGCCCGCCACGCCGGTGGACTGGTCGCGGGTGGATACCGTGCTGTTCGATATGGACGGCACGCTGCTGGACCTGCACTTCGACAACCGGTTCTGGGGGGAGCTGATCCCGCAGGAATACATGCGCTGCCAGCCCGATGATCCGGAATGCGCGCGCCGGCGGCTGGAAGACGAGATGCAGCGGGTGCGCGGGCGCCTGGAGTGGTACTGCGTCGACCACTGGACGCATTTCACCGGTCTCGACGTGCTCGCGCTCAAGCGCGAATTGGCCCATCACGTGGCGATCAAGCCGCACGCCGTCGAGGTCCTGGACCGGATCGCCGCCAGCGGGCGGGAACGGGTGCTGGTGACCAACGCGCATCCCGAGGTGTATGCCTTCAAGCACCGCCTGACCGGGATCGGGGACCATCTCGACCGCATTGTCTCCGCCCATGACCTGTTCTGTGCCAAGGAGGACGCGACCTTCTGGGAGCGCCTGCAGGCGGTGGCACCCCACGACCCTGCGCGCACCCTGCTGGTCGACGACAACCTGCATGCGCTTGCCAGCGCGCACCGGGCGGGCATCGCCCAGCTGCGCGGCATGCGCTACCCGGACGAGCGCGGTGCCCCGATGACAAGCGATGACCGGGTGCTGCTGGAGGACCTGTCGGATCTGCTGGACGGGCTCACTTGACCGGCGTGGGCATGTTGCGGATCCGGTCCAGACGGATGTGCACGGTCTCGTCCTCGCAGGTGCCTTCCAGCCAGTGATGCCCGTGGTCGTCCGCGGTGACCTCGCGCGGGGTCACGCGGCCCATCCAGGCGCGCCCGGCATCGGGCCCGTCATCGGGTCCGGCCCAGTGCAGCTGCAGGGTCTCGCCGGTCAGGATGGCGATTTCCAAGCGTTCGAGGATGTGGCGCGGGGTTTCTTCGGTCATGGTGTCCGTGGTCCGGGTGGCTGGCGGTAGTCGGTCGGGTCGGGGACGCCGGCGGCGGTGAAGGCGGCCTGGCGGGTGTGGCACTGGGGGCAGCGGCCGCAATGGCGTTCCTGACCCAGCAGGCAGCTCCAGGTCAGGCCCCACGGCACCCCGTCCTCTGCGCCCCGACGGATGATATCGGCCTTGCCGAGTTCCTGCAGCGGGGCGGCCACCGACAGGCCGGGAACCAGCCGGGCGGCCAGCGAGCCGAAGTCCTGCAGGAAGGCCGCGCGGCTACCCGGACCGTGCCCGGCGTCCTCGCGGTTGAGCGCGAGCAGGATGCGTCCGGCCCCGTGGTGCTGGGCCAGGTTGACCGCCAGGGCCAGGATCAGCAGATTGCGCTGCGGCAGCGGGACATGCCCGACCCAGTCGGAACGCCGGGTGAACGCCTCGCGCAGGGCCCCGGTTTCCACGGTCTCCAGCCGCACGCCCTCGGCTTCGGCCAGGGCGCGCACGGCAGCCCGCTCACGCGCGGCATTGCGCTGGCCATAGTCGGCCCAGGCGGCGATGACGGGGCGGTTGTCGGCGCACCATCGGCGCAGCAGGGCGGCGCTTTCGATGCCGCCGGAGAGCAGGAGCAGGTCGGGTTCCGGGTTCATGGCTACAAATTATGGGCCGTGCGGGAACGCCGCCAGAGACCGGGCCGCGGCCGGGGTGGTCGCCGCGGAACCCGGGGGTATGGTCATGGCCCAACGATGGGTCTTCACCGGGAGCAGACAGACGATGATCGAGCAGTTGCGGGCGCGCTGGCAGCAGCTGATGCGCGCCGAACGCAGTGACAGCGAGACCGGCGACGAACAGGAACGGCTGCAGCGCGCGGCAGCGGCGTTGATGATGGAGGTGTGCCGCGCCGACTTCCAGCTCGTGGACGCGGAGCTGGAGACCGTGCGCGCCAACCTGATCGAGATGTTCGGACTGGACGACGAGGCGGCCGATGCCCTGCTGGACATCGCACGGGAAAAGAGCGATGCGCTGGTCTCCCTGCATCCGGTGGTGCGCGAGGTGAACGCTGCCTTCGATGCCGATCAGAAGGCGGCGATCATGAAGGCCCTGTGGCGCTCGGCGCTGGCCAACGACGAGCTGCACAAGCGCCAGGAGGCGGTGATCCGGCGGCTGGCGGACCTGCTGTACGTGCCGCACGCCACGTTCATCCGCACCAAGCTGGCGGTGCTGGAGGAGCGCGGCGAGGCACCGGAAGAACAGGGCGGCCGGGAATGACGGTCGCACGACATTATGGCTGATCCGGGTACGCTGCTGGCGGCCGCCGCGGTGGGCATCCTCGGCGGGGTGCACTGCCTCGGGATGTGCGGCGGGATCGTGGGGGCCATTTCCATGGGGCATGCCGGGCGCCGTGGCCCGGTGTGGCCGCTGCTGCTGGGTTACAACATCGGCCGCATGGCCAGCTATGTCATCGCCGGGGCGCTGGCGGGGTGGCTGGGTGCCACGCTGCTCGGGGGGCTGCCCGCGGGGCAGACCATCCTGCAGGTGGTGGCCGCGATCTTCCTGATACTGCTGGGACTCTACATTGCCGGGTGGTGGCCGGTGCTGGCGCGCCTGGAGCAGGTGGGCGGGGTGCTGTGGCGGCGCATCGAGCCGCTGGGTCGGCGCTTTCTGCCGGTGCGCAATCCGGGCCAGGCGCTGGTGGTTGGCGGATTGTGGGGCTGGCTGCCCTGCGGTCTGGTCTACAGCGTGCTGGCCTGGTCGCTGAGTGCCGGCGGCGCGCTGGAGGGCGCGGCGCTGATGGCGGCCTTCGCGCTGGGGACGCTGCCCAACCTGTTGCTGATGGGGGTGTTCGCGGCGAAGCTGGCGGGTTTCGTGCGTCGGCCCCGGGTGCGCCGGGTCGCGGGAGCGGCCATCGCCCTGTACGGGGTCGGGATGCTGGTGGTTCTTCTGGTCTAGAACGGCCCGGAGCGGCGGGTGCAGCCCCGCCCCGGGCACGGACTTCAGTCGACGTAGAACTTCTGCTCGAACTCGATCGGCAGGACCTCGTCCGACCCCGCGGGCGTGATCTCCAGATTGAAGGTCATTTCTTCGCCCGCGCGCACCGTCATTTCCGAGAGGTGGTAGATCGCGTCGCCGTCCTCGATCTCGCGAAAGCGCAGGCTGCGCGACTGCTGGTTCATGTTGACCGCGTTGCCGCTGACATCGGCGGAAACGGCCTGCAGACCGTCATCGGTGCGTTCCATGACGGTGACGTTGATCATTGCACGGTTGCTGCTGCGACGGACGTCATAGGCACGCGCAACTTCGGGCGACAGGAAGGTGGTGTTGATGACGTTGTAATAGACCACGTGATCGTCGAACCCGGTCTCGTTCGCGTTCGCCACCGAACTGCCGAGGGCGAGGGCGGCCACGATCGAGACGACGCCACCGAGAACACGCTGCACTCTTGTCATATCGGACTCCTCATTCGCTTGAACCATGCCCCGGGATCCATACCGGAGCCGGGCGGCGGGTTCCGCCCCTGATTCCAGTCTAGTCCGTCTGACGTGATTTGCGCAGCCGGATCTCAGAAGATGCCGCGTACGATGATGGTCAGGATATACAGCCCGACCAGTGCGATCATCGGCGAGAAGTCGATGGCCCCGGTGGACGGGAGCATGCGCCGCAGCGGGCCCAGGATCGGGCGGTTCACGTCGGCCGCCAGCCGCGCGATGGGGTTGTAGCCGCCCCCGCCGCCGGCCTGTACCCAGCTCATCACGACTTCGACGATCAGGGCGATGATGAACACCCAGATCGCGGTGATCAGGAGTTCGCGGACAGCCACCAGCAGCAGGACCACCGGGTCGGCTTGCATGCCCAGTACGGCGACGCGCAGCCACAGTTCCAGGAATTTGAGGACGACCATCAACACGATGGCTGCCGTGTCGACGCGCCCGATGGAGGGGATGATCGGCCGCAGCAGGTTCAGCGGCGGCGTGGTCAGCATCAGGATGGTCTGCGAGATCGGGTTGCGGTAGTCGGCCCGCACCAGCCCGAAGATGACCCGCAGCATCAGCAGGATGATCGCGATGCCGAAGGCAACGCCGATGAGGAAGTTGAGGATCTCCTGGCCGGTGGTCATGGCTCCGGGGTTCATGCTGGCTCCTGGCGGTCTGCGCGGCGCGAATGGAGACGCGTATTTTCCTCCAGGGTTGTCGGGAAGCCAAGGGACATGGCCGGGGCGATCCCGTCAGCCCCGGCCGAGTTCCTCGCTGCGCGCCGCCGCCGCCTGCATGGCACGCTTCATGAGGCCGCGCAGATCGCCCTGCTCGAGCGCGTTGACGGCCTGTTCGGTGGTGCCCCCGGGCGAGGTGACGCGCCGGCGCAGCTCCGCGGCATCCTCGGGGCTGTTGGCCGCCAGCCGGGTGGCCCCGGCCAGGGTGCCCAGGGTCAGTTCGCGCGCCGTCTCCGCCGGCAGCCCCAGTTCTTCGGCGGCGGCCTGCATGGCCTCGATGATCAGGAAGACATAGGCCGGACCGCTGCCGGAAGTCGCGGTCACGGCGTGCATCAGTTCTTCGTCTTCCACCCACAGGGCGCGGCCGACGGCCTCCATCAGGGCCGTTGCGGCCCGGCGGTCTTCCTCGCCCACGCCGGGCCCGGCGAACAGGCCGGTGACACCGGCGCCCACCAGCGCGGGCGTGTTGGGCATGGCCCGTACGATGCGCGCCTGCGGTCCCAGCCATTCGCCCAGCCGGGCGGTGGTGACTCCGGCGGCCACGGAGACCACCAGCGGGTCGCCGCTGGCTACTGCGTCGCGCAGCGTCGGCGCGACCTCGGGCAGGGTCTGCGGCTTGACCGCCAGCACCAGGATGGCGCTGTCGCCGGCGAGTTCTTCCGCCGCGCCGGCCCCCAGCCCGGGAAAACGCTGCTGCAGGGCGTCGATGCGCTCGGGACGGCTGTCGGCGATGGCCAGGCTGGACGGTTCACGGCCGCTGTCGACCAGCCCCTGGATCAGGGCCTCGCCCATATTGCCGGCACCGATGAAGGCGACTGCGCGGGAATGCGTGGACATGCGGGCTCCGGGCTCGGGTGGTGGATTCAGGCGGGTGGTGTCGGGCGCGGGCCGAACAGGTCGGTACCGATGCGGACCAGAGTGGCCCCCTCGAGGATGGCGGCCTCCAGGTCGCCCGACATCCCCATGGACAGGGTATCGAGTTCGTGGCCGCGACGGCAGAGGTCGTCGCGCAATTCGCGCAGGCGGGCGAAGGGGATGCGCTGGCGTTCCGGGTCGGTTTCGGCCGCCGGCAGGGTCATCAGGCCGCGCAGATGCAGGTGCGGCAGGGCGGCGATCGCGTCCGCCAGCGCCGCGAGTGCGTCCGGCTCCACGCCCGCCTTCTGCGGTTCGCCGGAGACATTGACCTGGATGCAGACCTGCAGTGGACCGAGGTGTTCGGGACGCTGCTCGCTCAGGCGTCGCGCGATCTTCTCGCGTTCCAGGGTGTGGACCCAGGCGGCGCGTTCGGCCACCGCGCGGGTCTTGTTGCTCTGCAGCGGGCCGATGAAGTGCCATTCGATCCCGGCCGGTTCCGGGGGAGCCTCCAGGGCGTCGTGCTTCTCGATGAACTCCTGCACGTAGTTCTCCCCGAAAGCCGTCTGGCCGAGGCGGTGCAGGGCCCGGATTTCCGCGACATCGCGGGTCTTGGAGACCGCCAGCAGGTGGACGGAATCCCGCGGACGGCCGGCATGGTGGCAGGCCTGCGTGATGCGGGCGTGAACTCGTTCGAGGGCGGCTTCTGGCGTGGTCATTGGCCTATGATATAGTCCTGAAGACATGATCAGAAGTGGTGTCTTTATCGGCGCCATCCACGGTCGCCACGGACGGAGCGCGCGGCGGCCCGGAACAACGGGGGATTGAATGGATATCACGCAGCTGCTGGCGTTTTCGGTCAAGAACGGGGCCTCGGACCTGCACATCTCCGCGGGCATGCCGCCGATGGTGCGCATCGATGGCGACATGCGCCGGGTGAATGTCCCGGTGATGGAGCACAAGGAAGTGCAGGGCCTGATCTACGACATCATGAACGACCGTCAGCGCAAGGACTACGAAGAGTTCCTGGAGACGGACTTCTCGTTCGAGGTTTCGGGACTGGCGCGCTTCCGTGTCAATGCCTTCAACCAGGACCGCGGCGCGGCGGCGGTGTTCCGTACCATCCCCTCCAAGGTCCTGACCCTGGAGGACCTGGCCACCCCCAAGATCTTCGAGGACATCTCCAACTACCCGCGCGGACTGGTGCTGGTCACCGGGCCGACCGGCTCGGGGAAATCGACCACGCTGGCGGCGATGGTCAACCACCGCAACGAGAACGACTACGGGCACATCCTCACCATCGAGGATCCGATCGAATTCGTGCACGAGTCGAAAAAGTCGCTGATGAACCAGCGCGAGGTGCATCGCGATACCCACGGCTTCTCCGAGGCCCTGCGCTCGGCGCTGCGTGAAGACCCGGACACCATCCTGGTCGGCGAGCTGCGTGACCTCGAGACCATCCGTCTGGCACTGACCGCGGCCGAGACCGGGCACCTGGTGTTCGGCACGCTGCACACCAGTTCCGCGCCCAAGACCATCGACCGCATCATCGACGTCTTCCCGGCGGCGGAAAAGGACATGGTGCGCGCGATGCTGTCGGAATCCATGCGTGCGGTGATCTCGCAGACCCTGATGAAGAAGATCGGCGGCGGACGCATCGCGGCCCACGAGATCATGCTGGGAACCCCGGCGATCCGGAACCTGATCCGCGAGAACAAGATCGCGCAGATGTATTCCACCATCCAGACCAGCGCCGGCACCGGCATGCAGACCCTCGACCAGTGCCTGAAGGATCTGCTGGCCCAGGGGCAGATCAGTCGCGAGGACGCTCGCCGCAAGGCCGTGAACCCCGACGCGCTGTAAACTCGAGCCATCGCCGTGGTCGCCCGGCGGGGCGGCCACGCCAATCGGAGGATGCCCATGGATCGTGACAAGGCGATCAAGTACATGCACGACCTGATGAAGGCCCTGGTGGACCGGGGCGGGTCGGACCTGTTCATCACCGTGGGCATGCCGCCGGCGGCCAAGATCGACGGTCGCGTGGTACCGCTGACGGAGCAGAAACTGACCCCGTCGCATACCCAGGCACTGGCGCGCGCGATGATGAACGACAAGCAGTCGGCCGAATTCGAGCGTAATCAGGAATGCAACTTTGCCGTCGGTCTGGCGAGCATCTCGCGCTTCCGCGTGAACGTCTTTACCCAGCGTGGCAGCGCGGGGATGGTCATGCGCGTGATCAATTCGGAGATCCCGCGCTTCGAGGACATCCGCATGCCGCCGCAGCTGGAAGAGATCACCATGGAGAAGCGCGGCCTGGTGATCTTTGTCGGGGGTACGGGCTCGGGCAAGTCGACCTCGCTGGCGGCGATGATCGGTCATCGCAACCGGTCATCGTCGGATCACATCGTGACCATCGAGGATCCGATCGAATTCGTGCATCAGCACGGCAAGAGCATCGTGACCCAGCGCGAGGTCGGCGTGGACACCCACGATTACCAGATCGCGCTGAAGAACACCCTGCGTCAGGCCCCGGACGTGATCCTGATCGGCGAGATCCGCGACCGCGAGACCATGGACTACGCGGTTGCCTTCGCCGAGACCGGTCACCTGTGCCTGTCCACGCTGCACGCGAACAGCACCAACCAGGCGCTGGACCGCATCATCAACTTCTTCCCCGAGGACCGGCGCGAGCAGCTGCTGATGGACCTTTCGCTGAACCTCAAGGCGGTGGTCTCGCAGCGCCTGGTGCGTCGCGAGGACGACCAGGGGCGTGTGCCGGCGGTGGAGATCCTGATCAACACCCCCCTGATGGCGGATCTGATGCTCAAGGGTGCGGTGCACGACATGAAGGAGCTGATCTCGCGCTCGCGCGAGCAGGGCATGCAGACCTTCGACCAGGCCCTGTTCGATCTCTACGAGAGCGGCGAGATCAGTTACGACGAGGCCCTGCGCAACGCCGACTCGGTGAACGACCTGCGCCTGCGCATCAAGCTCGACAGCGAGCGCGCGCGGCGCGACGGTGCCCCGGCAGTGGCCGATACCGGCGGAGGGATTGCGGTGGAAGACGATCCGGAGGATTTCCGTGTCCGCTGAAGCACAGAACACCGGTTCCGACGGTGCGGCCGCCGGGGAGCCCGCGAAGCGCCAGCTGCAGATCGAGCCCTATCTCAAGCTGATGGCGCAAAAGTCGGCCTCGGACCTGTTCTTCCTCACCGGGGCGCCGGCGTCGATCAAGGTGGATGGCGTGCTGCAGCCCATCGCGCGACGGGCCCTGGCGCCGGGGCAGACCGAGGGCATCGCCCGCGAGATGATGAACGACCATCAGGCGCGCATCTTCGACGAGGAGACCGCGGTCAATTTCGGCCTCACCCGCCAGGGACTGGGCCGCTTCCGCGTAAACGTCTATCGCCAGCGCGGCGAGGTGGCGATGGTCATCCGCTACATCCGCAGCGCCATCCCCACGATCGAGCAGCTGGGGCTGCCGCCGGTGCTGAAGGACTTCATGAACTACCGTGACGGCCTGATCCTGGTCGTGGGTTCCACCGGGACCGGGAAGTCCACGACCCTGGCGGCGATGATCGACCACCGCCTGACCATCGATACCGGGCATATCCTTACCGTCGAGGACCCGATCGAGTTCCTGTTCCAGCACAAGCGGGCGATCGTCGGCCAGCGCGAGGTGGGGATCGACACGCCCAGTTACGAGCACGCCCTGCAGGAGGGCATGCGCGAGGCGCCGGACGTGATCATGGTGGGCGAGGTGCGTAACCGCGAGACCATGCGCGCCGCACTCAACTACGCCGACACCGGGCATCTGGTGCTGTCGACCCTGCATGCCACCAACGCCTCGCAGGCGCTGGACCGCATCATCAACCTGTTCCCCGAGGATCACCGTTCGCAGATCCTGTCGGACCTGTCCCTGAACCTGCGGGCGATCATCGGCCAGCGCCTGCTGCAGAAGAAGGATGGCTCGCGGGTGGCGGCGCTGGAGGTCCTGGTGAACACGCCCTACATCTCCGAGCTGATCCACAAGGAAGAGATCGGGGAGATCAAGGAGGTCATGGCGAAGTCGGCCTCGGTCGGCATGCAGACCTTCGACCAGGCGATCGTGAAGCTCTTCAAGTCGGGTGACGTGATGCTCAACGAGGCGCTGAGCAAGGCCGATTCGCGCGCGAACCTCGAGTGGAAGCTCAACTTCGGCGGCGGCGTGGGGGCCGCCGAGGAAGGCGGCGAGGAAGAGCTCAAGCCGCCGGAATAGCCCGTTACGGGGCCGGTTCGGGGAAGACGTCGGCGGAGGCGAAGACCGGCCCGTCGACACAGACCCGTTTCATCGCCACGCCTTCGCCGGTGCGCACCGGTACGGTACAGCCGGCACAGCCGCCCACCGCGCAGGCCATGAATTCCTCCAGCGACACCTGGCAGGGCAGGTCGAAGTCCGCGGCCAGTTCGGCGCAGGCCTCCAGCATCGGGTGCGGCCCGCAGGCGAAGATCTCCCCCTCCCCGCGTTCGGCGGGCTCCAGTCCGTCCAGCCAGGCGCGCGCGAGGTCGGTGACGAAGCCATCGAACGCCCCCGGAATCCCGGCCTTCGACGTGAGGCGGCAGGAGATGCCCCAGTCCTCCAGCAGCGGCAGCGTGCCGATGGCGCCGTCCGGCAGCCCCGGCCACAGGATCTGCGACGGCCGCGGGCGAAACGGGAACGGGACCTCGGATCCCAGGATCGCGCGGGTTGTGCCCGCCTCGCCCTGCTGGCGCAGACGGTCGGCGAGGAAGATCATCGGCGGGATGCCGACGCCGCCACCCAGCAGCAGGCGCCGCGGCCGCTCCGGGTGCAGCGTGAACGGCCGGCCGATCGGCCCCAGCACCTGCAGGCTGCGCCCCACGGGCTGTTCCGCCAGCGCCCGGGTGCCGTCGCCCACTGTCTTGTACAGGAATTCCACCCAGCCGGCGTCGGGGTCGACGCGCTGGATCGACAGCGGCCGCCGCATCGGCAGGCGCGGCGAGCACTGGATGTGGGCGAACTGCCCGGGCTGCGCGCGTCGCGCGCATTCCGGGGCCTCGACCCGCAGGATCCACTGGCCACTGCCCGCATCTTCATGCGCCAGGATACGGGCGGACTCTTCGAACAGGGTGCCGCGATGCGGCGGGTGCTGCGGGCTCATGCGTCGTCCTCGCCGGGGCGGGTCCAGGTGGGGCGTCCGGCGACCCAGGTCTCGCGGACCTCGCCGCCGAACGTCCAGTTGAAAAACGGGGTGTTGTGGCCGGCGCTGAGCCACTGATCCCGCCGGAGGTCGTGGATCGCGCCCGGGTCGAACAGCACGAAATCGGCCCGCGCGCCGGGCGTCAGGCGGCCATGTTCCAGTCCCAGCACCTCCGCGGGGCCGGTGGTGACCCGTGACAGGGCCTGTTCGAGGGTCAGCAGGCCGTCTTCCACCAGGCGCAGGGTCAGGGGCAGCAGCGTTTCCAGCGCGGCGATGCCGGGCAGGGTGTCGGCGAAAGGCCCCAGCTTGCTGTCGGCTTCATGCGGCTGGTGATCGGAGCAGATGGCGGTGATGCTCCCGTCGGCCACGGCCGCCCGCAGCCCGTCGCGGTCGCGCTGGCTGCGCAGCGGCGGGATTACGTGGCAGTCGGGATTGAATTCCGCTACGTCGACCTCGGTGAGGAACAGCTGGTGGGCGGCCACGTCGGCGCTGACCGGGAGGCCGTCGCTGCGTGCCTTGGCGATCATCTCCGCGCCCCGCCGCGTGGACAGCCGCGCGACATGCACCCGCGCCCCGGTCTGTTCCACCAGCGCCAGGATCGCGCCCAGCGCGGCGGTCTCCGCGGCCTCCGGGATGCCGGACAGCCCCAGGCGGGTGGACACCGGGCCCTCGTGCACGCAGCCGGAGCCGGTCAGCGCCGGATCCTGGGCCGACAGCACGGTGGTCAGATCGAAGGTGCTGGCATATTCCAGCGCGCGGCGCAGCACCAGCAGGCTGGCCAGCGGACGCTGCCCGTTGCTGACCCCGGGGGCGCCGGCGCGCACCAGCGCGGCCATCTCCGCCAGCTGCTGGCCTTCCAGCCCGTGGGTCAGGGCGCCCAGGGCGTACACCCGCACGCCACAGGCCTCGCGCGCGCGGCGGGTGATCAGCTCGAGCACCGCCGGCGAGTCCACCGGCGGATGGGTATCCGGCGGCATGACCAGGGTGGTGACACCGCCGCGCGCCGCGGCGCGGGTTTCCGAGGCGATGGTCGCCTTGTGCTCCTCGCCCGGTTCGCGGGTACGGGCGGCCAGATCGACCAGCCCCGGAAACACCCACAGGCCGCTGCCGTCGATACGCCGGCGCGGCTCGAAGCCCTCCGGGGTGCTGCCGCGGGCGAGGATCTCCTCGCCCTGCACGCACAGGTCGCCCACCGCATCGAAACCGTCGGCGGGATCGAGGATGCGGACGTTCTCGATGACCACGCTCATGACTGATGGGCCCCCATCACCATGGACATCACGGCCATGCGCACCGAGATCCCGTAGGTCACCTGTTCCAGGATCACCGAGTGGGGGCCGTCGGCGACCGCGGATTCGATCTCCACGCCACGGTTCGCGGGGCCGGGGTGCATCACCAGGCAGGTGGGCGAGGCCAGCTGCAGGCGCCGGGCGGTGAGGCCAAAGCGCTGGAAATACTCGTGCTCGGACGGCAGATGGGCGTGCTCCATGCGTTCGCGCTGCAGGCGCAGCATGATGACCACGTCCACGTCCTGCAGCCCGCTGTCCAGATCATGGTGCACATGTACGCCCAGCTGCTCGACATCCGCCGGCAGCAGGGAGCGCGGCGCGACCACCCGCACCTCGCCGGTCTGCAGGATGTTGAGGGCGTGGATCTGCGAGCGCGCCACCCGCGAGTGCAGGATGTCGCCGACGATCGCGACCTTCAGTTTGGTGAAGTCGCCCTTGTGCCGCCGGATGGTGAACATGTCCAGCAGGGCCTGGGTGGGATGGGCGTGGCGCCCGTCGCCGGCGTTGAGCACGCTGATTCCCGGGGCCGCGTGGCGGGCGATGAAATGCGCGGTCCCGCTCTCTTCGTGGCGCACCACGAACATGTCCACGTTCATCGCCTCCAGATTGCGCAGGGTGTCCAGCAGGCTCTCGCCCTTCACCGCCGACGAGGTGCTGACATTGATGTTGAGCACGTCGGCGGACAGCCGCTTGGCGGCCAGTTCGAAAGTGGTGCGCGTACGGGTGCTGGCCTCGAAGAACAGGTTCACGATGGTCTTGCCGCGCAGCAGCGGGACCTTCTTCACCGCCTTCTCGTTCATGTTGGCGAACGATTCGGCGGTATCCAGGATCTCGGTCAGCAGCGTGCGGTTCAGCCCCTCGATCGTGAGCATGTGCCGCAACTGGCCCTCGTCGGTCAGCTGCAGGCGGTTGGGGAGCGGACCGGGCTGGGGCAGGCGGCTGGTGTGCGCGGCAGGCAGCTCCGTCATCCGTCAGTGCCCTCCGGGGGCTCCACCGCCACGCGTTCGAGGCTCAGCGGCTCGGGACCGCGCAGCTTGATCTGCTCGGCCAGGCCCAGCTCCATGTGGGCGCCCGCCACCGCGGCACACACCGGCAGTTCGCGGCCGTCACGCTCGACCAGGACGACCAGCGAGACCGAGGCCGGGCGGCCCCAGTCGAACAACTCGTTCAGGGCGGCGCGGATGGTGCGGCCGGTGTACAGGACATCGTCCACCAGCAGCACGTGTTCGCCGTCCAGGTCCTCCGGGAGTTCCGAGGGGCGCACCTGCGGATGCATGCCGATGCGCGAGAAATCATCGCGGTAAAAACTGATGTCCAGCTTGCCCAGCGGACGCTGGATGCCCAGGCGCTCGCGCAGATGTTCGGCGATCCACACACCGCCGGAATGGATGCCGACCACGATCGGGGACTCGATCCCGCGGGCTTCGAGGAGCTCGCGGGTCCGCGCGGCCATGTCGTCGAGCAGGGTGGGGACTTCAGGCGTCATGGGCATTCTCCAGAAACCAGCCTTCGAGGATGACGGCCGCGGCATGGGCATCCAGCCCCGGGTCGTTGCGGCCCGACCGGCTGCGGTCGCGGGCCAGGTGCGAGCTCAGGCGCTCATCCGACCAGTATACCGGCTTGCCGAAGCGCGCTTCGAGCGCCGCACCGAATTCGCGGATGGCCGGGCCCAGCGGGGTCGCCTGGCCGTCCGCCTGGGTGGGCCAGCCGACCACGAACCCCTCCGGGCGCCATTCCGTGACCAGCGCGTCGATGCGTGGCCACGGCGGCGGCGACCCGCCGGCCAGCGTGACCAGGCCCCGCGCCGAACCGGTCAGCGGTTCGCCCACCGCCACGCCGATGCGGCGGCGCCCGTAGTCGAACGCCAGGAAGGCCACCGGCTCAGGCGTGCCCGGAGGCCGAGCTGATCAGGTTGACGTCGATGCCGATGAGTTCGGCCGCGCGCGACCAGCGCTCCGCCGGCGGCGTCTCGAACAGGATCCCCGTATCCGAAGGGGCGGTCAGCCAGGCGTTCTCGCCCAGCTCGCTTTCCAGTTGTCCGGGGCCCCAGCCGGCATGCCCCAGGGTGATCAGTACCCGCTGCGGACCCTCGCCGGCATTGATGGCCTCGAGGATGTCACGCGAGGTGGTCAGGCTGACCTGATCGGTCAGCGGCTGGGTCGCGCGCCACTGCTGCTCCGAGGAATGCAGCACGAACCCGTGCTCCGGCTGTACCGGCCCGCCGCGGAACACCGGCAGCTCCGGCAGGTCGTCCCTCGGCTCCAGCTCCACGTGCTGCAGCAGGTCGCGCAGCGTGAGTTCCGTTGGCTGGTTGATCACCAGCCCCAGCGCGCCTTCCGCGTCGTGTTCGCACACGTAGGCCACGGCGTGGCTGAACAGCCCGTCGTTGAGGGACGGCATGGCGATCAGGAACTGATCGCGCAGGCTCGATTCCAGAGTGCCTGAGCTTGCGGTATCCATGGGTTCCAGTATCGGCTTGTGCCGGGCTGCGATCAATCACCGTGTCGGGTTTGGGGTACGCCGGTGATCAGCGCACCTGCCGGACTTCGTCGCGGCGGAAGGCCCAGGTACGGGTGATGACCAGTTCGTCGTATTCCTCGCGCATGGCCTCGGTGAACGGGGCGTAGGGGGCGCCCAGTTCCACGATGCGGATGGCGGCTTCGTCGAGCACGGGTTCGCCGGAACTGCGCGCGACCTGGACGTCCATGAGCTCGCCTTCCGGGTTCAGGCGGACCGACAGGACCAGGCTGCCGGAAAGCCCCTGACGCCGGGCCTCGTCCGGGTAGTTGAGGTTGCCGACGCGTTCGACCTTGTCGATCCAGGCCTGGAGATAGGCCGCCTCCGGTGCGCTGCGCGCCGACAGGCTGTCGAGATAGCGGGTGCGCTGGCCGCGTGCGGCGAAGCTCTGGCGTTCCTCCGCCGGGGCCGCGCGGGCGCTCTCCAGTCCGCGGTTCATCAGGGTGGCGGCATCCGGGCGCGGCTCGGCCTCGGGGGTCTCGATCGGTTCCGGTTCGGCGACCTCGGGCGGGGCCGGTTCCGGCGATTCCTCGGCTTCGGGCCTCTCCGGCTGCGGTTCGGGTTCGGGGGGCGACGGTTGCGCCACCAGCGGACCGGGTTCCGGCAGCGGGGCCTCCACGCCTTCGGGGCCGGGTTCGCCGGTGCCTTCGCCTGCGGCCTCGGGGGCGGTGGCTTCCTGGTCTTCGGGGTCTTCGGCGCTCGCCTCCTGGTCGATTTCGGCGATGCGCTCGACTTCCTCGGGGGGTGGCGCGGCGGCCTCGGGGTCCGCAACCCGGGTAACGTCCAGCGGCTCGCGCGGGCTGGGGTCGGGCAGGTCCACGGTGAAGCCGATGCCCAGGATCACGAGCCCGTGGGCCAGCACCGCCAGGAAGACCATCGTGGCGAGATGGTTCGGACGTGCGGCGGCGTGTTCCGACGGGGGCGTCGGCACCGGGCGCTCAGGCTGGTCCTGGGGGGCGGGCATGGCGGATATGGCGCTGGATCCGGGGATCGGAAAGTACGTGGGCGGTCAGTATACCGGTGGCGGCGCCGGCGATCAGCGCGGCCAGCCACAGGGGTGGCAGAAGCAGGGGCAGGCCCGGGTGCGGGATGATCACCAGCCAGGCGAGCAGGAACTGCCCCGTGACATGCGCCATGGCGGCCGCGATGGCCAGCCCCGTGGCGCCGACATGTCGCGGGGCGAACGGCGCCAGCAGGGCCAGCGCGGCGAGAGCGGCCAGGGCGCCGGTCAGCGAGAGCCAGAAGGCGGGGCTCAGGAGGGTGCCCAGCAGCAGGCTGCTGCCGACCACCCGCAGCAGGGTGACGGCGACCGCGGCGCGCCAGCCGAGCGTGAGCAGTGTGACGAGGGTCACGATATTGGCCAGCCCCGGCTTGATGCCCGGGACGGGACCGGGGATCGCGGCTTCCAGGATCTGGATTCCGATGGCGATGGCGGCGAGGGCAGCGATCTGGCGATCGCGGCGGGAGGCGGGGCGGTCGACGTCCACGGTCAGTAGTGGATGCTGTCCCAGGCGGGTTCGGCGCCCTCCACTCGGAGGGTCAGGCGGTTGGGCAGGCTGATGGCCATGTCGCCGTGGGTGGAGAGCCAGCCGGCCCCCTCGCAGATGTTCTGCGTGCCGGGGGATTCCGCGCAGCGCGCGCGCCCGGTTTCGATCTCCACACGGGTAGTCCCGGCGGGGCCCTGCAGGCGCAGTTCGCGCGGGCCTTCCAGAGGCTCCCGGCGCGCGGGCTCGCCGGCCTGGGTGATGACCAGGCTGCGGGCCCCGGTCCCCGCGTCGGGGTTCCAGGCGAGGATGAAGGCGGTCACGACCAGTCCGGCCCCGGTTGCGGCGATGACCGCGTCCCCCCAGCGCAGGCCCGGAACCCTCACGGTGTGGAGCCGGCCTCCGGCCGTTCGCGGACCTCCGGCTCGGGGTGGGGCTCCCCGATCTCGACGCGCGCGGCCATCGCCGGCGTGGCCTCGATGCGACCGTCCGCGAGCACCACCAGGGCGTGGTCAATCCCGAGCCGGGCGGCGTATTCCGGCCAGTGTTCGGGGCCGGCGATCATGAGGGTGGTGGCCGCCGCATCGGCCAGGCCGCCGTCCCCATGCAGCACGGTCGCGGAGCGCACGCCCTCGGTCGGTCGGCCGGTGCGCGGGTCGATCACGTGGTGGATGCGTTCGCCCTCGTGTTCGTAACCGCGCTCATAGTCCCCGGAGGTGAACAGGCCCTCGCCTCCGCCCAGTTCGATGCCGCCGAGGGTGCCCCCGTCCGGGTGGCGGATACCGATGCGCCAGTCGCGGCCGGCGGGCCGGCCCAGCGTCATCAGGTCGCCGCCGGCGTTGACGATGGCCGCCTCCACGCCCAGGTCGGCCAGCAGGTCACGCGCGCGCTCCACGGCCGCGCCCTTGGCCAGTCCGCCGAAGTCCAGCTGCAGGTCCGGGTGGTGCCCGGTCAGGCGGACCCCGTTGCGTTCGATGTCCCCCATCGACGGCGGGTCCTCCAGCAGCTCGGCGAGCGTGTCGGCATCCGGGGGCGGGCCGGCGGGTTCATCCTGATGGAAGCCCCAGGCCGCGATCAGCTGTCCCAGCGCCGGGTTGAACAGGCCGTCGGTGGCTTCTTCCACCGCCTGGCCCTGTTCGATCAGGGGCAGCACCGAGGGCGGGGCGCTGAATTCGCGTTGCAGCGGCAGCAGCTGGTTGGTGCGTCCGAGCGAACCTTCTTCCCAGGCGTGCCAGGAGGCATGCAGGATGTCGAGCTCCGCCTGCAGCTCGCGTTCGATCTCGGCGAGGTCATATTCCCCGGCCGGGGCGACCGCGACCTCGACCAGGGTGCCGAAGGCCCGGAACTGCAGTTGCTCGGTTTCCGGCTTGCGTTCGCAGGCCACCAGCAGCATCGCGATCAGTGCTGTGAGGACCAGGAAAAACAGGGTTCGGCGCGGATTCATGCAGTTTCCCCCGTCACGAAATCGATGTAGCGGCCGGCGAGGTCCGCATCGCAGGCCGCGTCCAGCTCGCGCACGCCGGTCGGGGAGGTGACGTTGATTTCGGTCAGGGATTCCCCGATGACGTCCAGTCCGGCGAAGTGGATGCCGCGCCGCCGCAGCTCCGGCCCGACGCGCTCGCAGATCTCGCGGTCGCGCGCGGTCAGTGGCACGGCTTCGCCCCGGCCCCCGGCCGCCAGGTTGGCGCGCGATTCACCGGGTGCCGGGATGCGGGCCAGGGCGTGTCCGAAGGGTTCGCCATGGATCATGATGATGCGCTTGTCACCGGCCGTGAACTCCGGCAGAAAGCGCTGTGCAATGATCGTGCGCCGGTCGAAGGCCGTCATGGTCTCGAGGATCACCGAAGTGTTCGGGTCGCCCTCGCGGATGCGAAAGATCGAACTCCCGCCCATGCCGTCCATCGGCTTGACCACGATATCGCCGTGCTGCTCGAGGAATGCGCGGATGCGGGCGCGGTCGCGGGTGATCAGCGTCGGCGGGGTGCAGTCCGGAAACAGCGCCGTGAACGCCTTCTCGTTGATGTCGCGCAGCCCCTGTGGCCGGTTCGATACGCATACTCCCGCATGTTCCGCCAGCTCGAGCGTGTAGGTGGCGTACAGGTATTCGGCATCCGCCGGTGGATCCTTGCGCATCAGGATGACATCGAAGCGATCCAGCGGGGCGGTGGTTTCCGTCCCCAGTTCGTGGAACGCTTCGGCCCGGTCCCGAACCTCGATCGGACGGCTGCGTCCCATGGCGCGGCCGTCTTCCACCCACAGATCGTTCATTTCGAGATAGTGCACGGCGTGACCCCGGGCCCGGGCGGCGAGCATCATGGCGAAGGTCGTGTCCTTGGCCGGCTTGATCCCCGTGACGGGGTCCATGATGATGGCGATGTTGTGGGGCACGATAACGGGCCTTTTTCGTGATCCGTGTCAGTCGAGTATGCCACGCGGAGCAATATTACCGCTCGATGTTTGTGTATCCCGCGGGACTTCGTTAGATTCGAGCCTGCATATAGCCTTAGGGGGGGTAAGGTGTCTGACGCGCCAGCGGAAGCCGACTCGGCCACCGAGTTTCAGGGAGTGAAGGTCATGGTGATCGACGACAGCAAGACGATCCGGCGCACCGCCGAATCCTTGCTGCAGAAGCACGGTGCCGCGGTGGAAACCGCGGTGGACGGCTTCGAGGCCCTCTCGAGGGTGGCCGATTCCCGCCCCGACATCATCTTCATCGACGTCATGATGCCCCGTCTGGACGGGTATCAGACCTGCGCCCTGATCAAGAACAACAAACAGTTCAGGGAGACCCCCGTCATCATGCTGTCCAGCAAGGACAGCGTGTTCGACAAGGCCAAGGGGCGTGTCGTGGGGTCGGAGGACTATCTCACCAAGCCCTTCACGCGGGACGACCTCCTGGATGCCATGCGCAAGTATGCGCACCAGGGCACCCCGGAATGAATCCATCGCGAGTGAATCGCGTGCACCAACCCAGGAAAGAAGAACGCCATGGCCCGTATCCTGATCATTGACGACTCCCCCACCGAGATCCACGTCCTGCGCACGATGCTCGAGAAGAACGGGTATTCGGTATCCACGGCGGCCAGCGGGGAGGAAGGTGTCGAGACCGCGCGGGCCCAGGTGCCCGACCTGGTCCTGATGGACGTCGTGATGCCCGGTCTGAACGGATTTCAGGCCACGCGCGAACTCTCCAGGCAGGAAGAGACCGCCAACGTCCCCGTGGTGGTGGTCAGCACCAAGGACCAGGCGACCGACCGCGTCTGGGCCATGCGCCAGGGGGCGCGGGACTACATCACCAAGCCGGTCACCGAGGACACCCTGCTGCAGACGATCGAGAAATATCTGTCGGCATGAAGGTCGATACTTCCACGCCGTTTGCGCTGCTCGCGAGCCTGGATCGCGAGAGCCGGCGAGTAAACCGGGAGTACCAGCGCGATTCTTCATCCGGCTGGCGCGGCGTGCTCCTGGCCGTGGGCGAGTTTCGCTTCCTTGTGGACATGGAAGCGATCTCGGAAGTGACCGATCCCATGTCCCTGACCCATGTCCCGCTGGCCGATCCCATGGTGCTGGGGGTCGGCAATCTGCGTGGCCTGGTGCTCCCGGTGTTCGACCTGGGGCGGCTGCTGCTGGGCGAATCCCTCGCCGGTGACAGCTCGCGCCAGCGCATCGTGGTGGCTCCGCAGGGGCAGGGCATGGCCGGGCTGCTGGTGAGCCGGGTAGAGGGCATGCGTAACTGTGCCCCGCATCAGCGGCGCCTGGAAGTGGACGTGCCCGAGGCGGCACGTCCGTTTGTTACGGGGGGATTCGATCTGGGCCACCGGCTCCACCCCGTGCTGGATCTCAATCGGCTACTGAACGATACCGGACGGTTCGCGGGGCTCGAGACGGCGGAACCGGCCGAAGGTCAACAGCAGGCGGTCGCCTCCTGACGGGGCGGCATCACTGTCACAGGGAGTCAACGCTTTATGGGATTGAGTCGTCGTATGCGCAACCTCCTGCTCGGGGGGCTGCTGGTAGTCTCTCTGATCGGGACGGGCGTCGCGTTCACCCTGCATGAATACGAGCAGAGCCAGTACCGCGACCGGATCGCGCTGGCGAACGACATGCGTCTGCTGTCCCAGCGGCTGGCCACCGGCTCGCTGGAGGCCGCAGCCGGTTCCGAGCGTGCCTTCGAACAGATCGGCGAACTCCGCGATGCGTTCGACCGCAACCTCGAGGAACTGCGCGACGGTCGCGAAGGCCTGGGGCCGCTGCCGGACGACCTGCAAGCCGACCTGGAACAGGTTCAGGGCGAGTGGAGCGGTTATCGCGACAACGTGAACACGATCCTCCATGGGCGTGATGCCATCGAGGAAGTCACCGAATTCTCCGAAGCCGTGAACGAGTTCTCCCCCGAGCTGGCCCGGCTGTCCGACAGCGTGGTGCGGCGCATGTCGGAGATTGGCGAGGACCCCGACCAGATCTACGTGGCCGCGCGCCAGACCATGCTGATCCAGCGGATCGGCAACAGTCTGAACGAGGTGCTGCAGGGCGGTGCCCGTGCCGCGACCGCGATCGAACGTTTTGAACGGGACGCCACCCTGTTCGGGCGGGTGCTGGACGGACTGATCGAAGGCTTCGCGCCGCTGGGCATCGAGGCCGTGGATGATGCCGAAACCCAGGCCATGCTCAACGAGATCGGAACCCTGTTCATCGCCTTCAGCGAGGCGGTCGAGGGCGTGCTCGAAACCTCTTCTCGGGTCTTCGAGGTGAACGCCGCGGCGGCGGACGTGGAAGCCGGTTCCGGCGACATGCTGGAGGCGACGGGCGATCTGGAGACCGCCCTGACGGAAAGGGCGGACCAGGCCGGTTTCATTGCCCTGGCCGGTTTCGCCTTCGGTCTCCTGTCACTGGTGTTCCTGCTTGCGCTGGGCCTGTTCCTGTATCGCGACACCCGTCGCGAACTGGCGGAAACCGAGGCTCAGAACGAGCGTAACCAGCAGGCCATCCTGCGTCTGCTCGACGAAATGATGAACCTGGCCGACGGGGACCTCACCGTGAATGCGACGGTGACCGAGGACTTCACCGGCGCGATCGCGGACTCGATGAACTTCGCGATCGAGAACCTGCGTACGCTGGTCGCCACCATCAATAGTGTGGCGGACGATATCAATGACTCGGCCGCGAACAGCCGCGCCCAGGTGCTGGGGCTGGCCGAGAAGGCCGAGCAGCAGACCCGGGAGATCCAGCAGGCGAACGACGCGATCGACGAGATGGCGCAGTCGGTCGACAAGGTGGCCTCGGACGCGGGGCAGTCTGCGGGGGTGGCGCGAAACTCCGTGGAGATCGCCTCGCGCGGGGCCGCCACCGTGCGCCGCTCCATCGAGGGCATGGATTCGATCCGCGAACAGATTCAGGAGACGGCAAAACGGATCAAGCGTCTCGGCGAATCTTCGCAGGAGATCGGCGATATCATCGGCCTGATCAACGACATCGCCGAACAGACCAACGTCCTGGCGCTGAACGCGGCGATCCAGGCCTCGGCGGCCGGCGAGGCCGGGCGAGGGTTCGCCGTTGTGGCCGACGAAGTCCAGCGCCTGGCGGAACGCTCGAGTAGCGCGACACGCCAGATCGAGGGACTGGTCAAGGCGATCCAGGCGGATACCAGCGAGGCCGTCAGCTCGATGGAACAGAGTACCGCCAACGTGGTCTCCGGGGCCGAGATGGCCCAGGCGGCGGGCGAGGCGCTGTCCGAGATCGAGCAGGTTTCCAACGACCTCGCCGGCCTGATCGACGGCATTTCTTCCTCGGCCCATCAGCAGGCCGAAATGGCGAAGAACGTGACGTCCATCATGGCGCAGATCCGCGAGATCACCACCGAAACCACCGAAAGCACGCATACCACGGCGGCCTCCATCGACGACCTGGCCCAGCTGTCGCAGCAACTGCAGTCCTCGGTCGCGGACTTCAAGCTGCCGGCTTCGGACCAGGACGACACGGGTCGTTCAGGAACGCAGGGATAACGGCCGGGCCACGCAATGGTTGCCAGTGCACTGAACTGGGTTCGGGACGAGCTGGACGCGCTGTTCGGCGAGGTCCAGGAAGCCCTGCGCCAATACTCCGACGACCCGACCAGCGTGGATTCGCTGGACCGGGCCTACGAACGAGTGCGCCAGATTCGCGGCACGCTCGTGATGGTGCAGGTCGAAAGCGTCGTGAAGGTGTGCGACGAGATGCTCGCGGTGCTGGAGCATCTGCGCAGCGGCGAGTCCGCATCGGCCGCGACCACCGAGGCACTGTTGCGCGCCGCGTTGCAGCTCCCCGACTATCTCGAACACGGCGATGCCGCCGATCTGCCGTCTCCGATGGTGCTGCTCCCGCTGCTCAACGAACTCCGCAGCGTCCGCGGAGCGAGCATGCTCATGGACGTCGCCGAACTGATGCCCGATTTCGACGACGTCGATGATTCGCGCATGGGCGAGCCGGAAGAGGGACTGTCGCCGGCCGAGCGCCTGCGGACCCTGCAGCAGGCCCGGCGCAGTTTTCAGCGAGACCTGCTGGGACTGGTGAAGGGCGTGGACGCCGCGGCGGCCGCGGAGCGGCTGCACGAGGTCGCGCGCGAGGTCGTGCGGGCGGTCCCGGCCGGTGATTTCCGGCGTCTTTTCTGGGTGGCCGGCGCCCTGCTCGAGGGTCTGGCGCGCGGCGGGGTCGAGCTCAACAACGACATCCGGCGTCTGGTGGGGCGTGTCGATCGCGAACTGGGTCGCTACCTCAATGCACTGTCCAATCAGCTGCGCGAGGGCGGCCAGGCCGACGACCTCGATTACGAAGCCCCCGTCGACATCATCAAGACCCTCCTGTTCCACGTGGCAAGGGCCGAGGCGGATACCGAACAGACGCGCGCGGTGCGCGAGGTCTTTCACCTCGATGACCTGAATGCTCGGGACGAGAGCGCATCCAGCGGTCTGGGGCGCGAAGTCTTCGACAAGCTGCGTGCGGCCCTGGAGGATGATCTCGGAGAGGTCCGCGAACGCCTGGACGTGCTGATTCGTTCCGCGACCCGCGAGGCGGGCGACCTCGAACCGTTGCGCGAACAGGTTCGCCGGATCGGCGCCACCATGCGCATGCTGGGGCTGGAGCAGGGCGAGCACCACACCCGGGCCCTGGACGAATGTCTGGAACCCACGCGTCTGGCCCACCACGACGAACGTCTGGAGATGGAGCTGGCGCAGCATCTGCTCGCGCTGGAGTCCATCGTCGAATCGGGCCTGGAAGGCCAACGTGAGACCGCCAGCGGCGAGGCGGCCTACGACCGGAAGCTGGCGGAGGCGCTGTACCGCGAATCGCTGGTGGAGGTTCGTCGGGTCCGGGAAAACCTCATGGGCTTTCTGTCGGGCGACGCCCATGCCAGCAGCCTCGACGAGGCGCGTGACGCCCTGCATCGCACGCGGGGCGCGCTTTCCATGGGGGGCTTCCGCAGCCTGCATTCCCTGATCGATCCCCTGCTGCGTTTCCTCGATGACCGCGAGGGGATGACCGCGGCGGATCTGGCACCCGATGCAGTGGATGCACTGGCGGAGGTGCTCAGCTCGATCGAGGTTGCGCTGGAATCGTCCGGGCAGCCCTGGCGCGAACTCGACAGTGTGCATGAACGCGGTCGCAGTGCCCTGCTGCGCCTGGGGGCATCCGAGGATACTGCGCCGGCTCCGGAATCCCCAATGGAGGAACCGGCCGAGCTCGAACGGCCGGAGTCGGCTGACGGAGAGCCGGTTCCGATCCCGGATCTCGATGTTCCGGAGGCGTCGGACAGCGCGGCGGAGCCGGCCGAACGGGATGCCGTACCGGATCTCGAACTTTCGGAAGAGGACATCACGCCGGCTTCGTCGTCGGCACCGGATGCCGAAGCCTCGTCCGGTCCCGAGCTGGCTGAAGAGGGGGCGAGCGAGGAACCTGCCGGCGAGCCCGAGCCCGAGCCCGAGCCCGAGCCCGAGCGCGAATTGCCCACCGCGCGGGACGAAGCGCCGGTCAGTGCCTCGCTCGCGGAACGCCCCGGTGGTTTGACCTTCGACGAGGACGTCCTCCAGGAGCAGGTCCTCGGGCCGGACGCGGACGCGGAGATCCTCGATATTTTCCTGGAGGAGGCCGAGGAAGAAATCCAGAGCCTCGACGAGCAGTACCCGATCTGGCGTTCGGCACCGGGCGACATGGATACGCTTTCCATCGTGCGTCGATCCTTCCACACGCTGAAGGGCTCCGGTCGCCTCGCAGGGGCATTGCGGCTGGGCGAGTTCGCCTGGGTGGTGGAGTCCTTCCTCAACCGGCTGCTCGAAGGGACCGACCAGGCGGATGGAGACACGCTCTCCGCCGTGGGCGATGCGGTGTCGGTGCTTCCGGGGCTGGTGGCGGAGGTACGTGACCAGAAGGGACCGGAAACGCCGATTCTCGACATCGTCCTGCGCCTGGATGCCCTGGCCGCCGGCGAGTCCGCCGAGGCAATCACGGACGCAGAGCCGGCCCCGGCCGCTCCTGCGGCCGGCGCCGAGGACGATCTGGCGGCCCTGGCGCGCAGCATGGATGCCCTGGATGCTCCCGGCGAGCCGGAGCCGGAGCCGGAGCCGGAGCCGGAGCCCGAGCCCGAGCCCGAGCCCGAGCCCGAAGCCGAAGCCGAAGCCGAAGCCGAAGCCGAAGCCGAGCACGACTCGGTGATCGAGCTCGAGTCTCCGCTCCCGGGGGGCGAATCCGCGCCGGAGCCGGGTCTTGCCGAGGAGTGGCCGGACGCGGACCAGGAAGAAGGTTATGTACTCGACGTCCTGCCGGTCGAGGACGAAGCGCCGGCGGAGGAGCCGGTGATCGATCCGCAGCTGTGGGAGGTCTTCTCGGCCGAGGCCCGCAGCCATCTGGACACGGTTCGGTCGTGGCTCGAGGAAGCCGAAGCCGGCCCGCCGCGTCCGCCGAGTTATGGGCTGGAGCGTGCCCTGCATACCCTGCACGGCAGCGCGCGAACCGCGGGCGTCTCGACCGCGCATTCGGTCTGTCGTCCGTTCGAAAACCTGGTACATCTTCACCGCGAGATGGAGGAGCCGCTGGGCCCGCAGGCCATCGAGTTGCTGCGTCGAGTGGCCGACCACCTCGGTGCGGTGGTCGAATCGCCGGTGCCACCTCCGGTGGCCCGGCTGGAGACGCCACCGGAATGGGTGAACGAGGTCGAGGACCTGTTCGCCGATGCCCAGGATCGCTGGAACCGAACCTCCGGGGGGCTGGAAGCGGAGGCGCTGGCCGAAGTCACGGGCGAGCCGGAGTCCGAGTCCGAGCCAGAGCCGGAGCCAGAGCCGGAGCCAGAGCCGGAGCCAGGTCCAGAGCCAGAGTCCGAGTCGGTACCTGCCGCCGCAGCGCCCCCGCCGACGGAAGACGAGATCGATCCGGAGTTCGGCGAGGTCTTCATCGAGGAGGCTCATGACATTCTCGAGCAGGCCTTCCACACCCTGGCGGCCTGGCGCGAGGCCGGCGGCCGCCCCGGTCCTGACCAGGAGGCCTTCCAGCGGGAAGTCCATACCCTGAAGGGGAGCGCCCGCATGGCGGGCTTCACCGTGGTGGGTGCCATCGCCCACGCACTGGAGACCGCGCTCGGGGTCGAGACTGAAGCCGGTCAGGATCCGCGCCCGTCATTCTTTGATGCCGCGGAAAAGGCGCTGGTGGAGGTGCAGGGCCTGGTCGAGCGCGGCGTCGGGCCATGGCAGACGGACGAGAGCCAAAGCCGGGAGCTGTCGGGGCTGAGGCACTGGAGCGTCGAGGAGGGAGCGGAGGAGCCGGAGGAGGCTGACGAAGCCACCGGCGAACGCGACGCCGACGAGGTGACGGCGGATGACACCGCCGCCCCGGCGAATGAGGCGGAGCCCGCCAGCCGCAAGCTGCAGGACCAGGTGCGGATGGACGCCGAAGTTCTCGACAGCCTGGTCAACAATGCCGGCGAGCTGGCGACCTTCCACCGGCGCTTCGAACAGACGGTGGGCCGGGTTGAAAACCAGATCGAGGAGCTGGACCGGACCATCACGCGGGTGCGCGAACAGCTGCGCAAGCTCGAGATCGAAACCGAAGCGCAGGTGCTGTTCCGGGTGGAGCAGGAAACCGGCGAGGAGCAGGTGGATTTCGATCCGCTGGAGATGGACCGCTACTCCGGGATCCAGCAGCTCTCGCGCGCGCTGGCGGAGAGTGTGAGTGACCTCGACAGCCTCAAGCAGGAGGTGGACGACGAACTCCGGACCGCCGGCGGCGTGCTGTTGCAGGAAAAGCGTGTGGGTACCGAGCTGCAGGACCAGCTGATGCGGCAGCGCATGGTCCGGTTTGCTCGCATGGCGCCACGCCTGCGGCGTGTGGTGCGCGCGGCAGCCGACGACATGCAGCGCGAGGTCCGGGTGGATTTCGTGGGCCAGGATTCCGAGCTCGACCGTGCCCTGCTGGAACGGCTGGTGGCGCCGCTGGAACACCTGCTGCGCAATGCCGTCGCGCACGGCATCGAGACGCCCGACGAGCGGGAAGAGCGGGGCAAGCCGCGGGAAGGTCACATCACGGTGACCCTGGAGCAGGCCGGCAGCGAGATTCGCATGGAAGTCGCCGACGATGGCGGCGGAATCGATGCGGAAGTGGTACGGGCGAAGGCCATCGACCGCGGAGTCATCACGCCGGACGCCGAACTGAGCGACAATCAGGCACTGCAGCTGATCCTGCAGTCCGGGTTCTCGACCGCCGCATCGGTGAACCATGTGGCCGGGCGTGGTGTGGGCATGGATGTGGTCAATGCCGAGGTCAAACAGCTCGGTGGAACGCTGGACATCGATTCCATCCCGGGTTCCGGGTCGCGCTTCACCCTGCGGCTCCCGTTTACGCTGGCAATCAGCCATTCGTTGCTGGTGCAGGTCGGAGAGGAAACCTTTGCCGTACCGATGGCCTCGGTCGAGGGCGTCGTACGTGCGCGACGCGAGGAGATCGACGAATCCGGGGCGGCGCCGACCTACAGCTATGTGGGACAGGAATACGCCCTGCATTCCCTGGGCGAGATCCTCGGTATCGAGACCCAGGCCGGGGTCCACCCGCTCCCGGACGAGCCGTTCCCGCTGCTGCTGGTACGTACGGACGAGCAGAAGGTCGCGTTGCGTGTGGATGGCCTGGCGGGCAGCCAGGAGGTGGTGGTCAAGTCGGTCGGTCCGGTGCTCAGCCGGATCCCGGGCGTGGCCGGGGCCACGCTGCAGGGCGACGGGTCGGTGATGTTGATCCTGGATTTGAGCATGCTGATGCGGTTCGCAACCGTGGCACCCGGTGCCGAGGCCGGGGCCGTCGAGCCCGAAAGCAGCACCACGCGCATCATGGTGGTCGATGACTCGATCACCATCCGCAAGGTGACGGCCCGTCTGCTGACCCGCCGGGGCTTTGAGGTGGTGACCGCGCGCGACGGTCTGGACGCGGTGACCCTGCTGGACGAGCGCCGGCCGCACCTGATCCTGCTGGACGTGGAGATGCCGCGGATGGACGGTTTCGAGTTCGCTGCTCATGTGCGCGAACATCCCGAGTTCCGCGACGTACCGATCATCATGATCACCTCGCGCAGCGGCTCGAAGCACCGCGAGCGGGCCATGCGTCTGGGCGTGAACGGCTATCTCGGGAAGCCTTACCTCGAAAACGACCTGCTCAACGAGATCGAGCATCAGCTGGAAGGGGCGCCGGCATGACCCGGGTCACCGGTCGCGGAGGAGAACGATGAGCGAAAGCGAAGAGCGCGTCGAGGCAGTGATCGTCCAGCTGGAAGCAGGCTCGATCCTGCTGCCGCGCAGTGCGCTCCTGGAGGTCACCACGCGACCCGGTTCCAGCCTTGAGGAAGACGAGGTGTCGGCCGAACTGCCGTGGCTGGCGGCGCCCCTGACCTGGAACGAGCTGCAGATCCCGGTGATCAACGTCAACCACTTGCTGGATCCGGCGCGTGACACCGGTGAGGACCACCGCAGATTCACGCGTCTGCTGGTCCTGCAGGGTGCCGATGAGCCGGACAGCCTGCCGTATTACGCCCTGGAGGTGCGGGGGACACCGCACCCGGTGCGCATCACGCCGCAGAACATCTTCGCCCTGGAGGGTGTGGAGACCACGCCGTGGTCATGGCGGGTCAAGGCATCGGGCGTGACTACGCACCTGTTGCGGCTGGATACGATCGAAGCCCGTCTGCGGGAGCTGCCGCAAGGTGGCGCGCGAGAGCGGGCGGCCGGTTCAGGGACCACAGCGGATACGCCTGTGGGCTGAACGGCCGCGTCAGCCGCCCGCGTCAGCCTGCCGCGTCCGGCGGCTCGAGATCGCCGAAGCGCCACTGAACCAGAGTCAGCATCGCCATGGCCGCGGTTTCGGTGCGCAGGGTGCGTGGCCCGGTGCGGACCGGAAGGAAACCACTGTCCCGCGCGAGGTCGCGTTCCGCATCCGTCAGCCCCCCTTCCGGGCCCACCAGGAGGCTGGCGCTGTCGGGTCCGGAGGCCTCGTTTGATGCAATGGCCCGGGAGAGCGGGACACCGGCCTCGTCGGCCAGCAGGGCCAGGTCGCCACCCCCGGGTTCGGGGGTCTCGCCTGCCCGTATCTCGTCGGGCTCGCAGACCGCTTCCAGCACCGGCAGCTCGTTGCGGCCGCACTGCTCCGCGGCCGCCGCAATGACCCCCCGCCAGTGACTCTGGCGCCGGTCCAGACCCTTGTGCCCGCCGGCCGAACGACTGCGTTCGCACAAGACGGGCCGGATCCGCGACACGCCCAGTTCCACTGCCTTCTGCAGGGCGAGGTCCATGTGATCGCCGCGCGCGATGCCCTGCCACAGGGTGACCGGAAAGCGCGGGGTGGTAGGTTCGGCGGCGCGCTCTGCCAGACGAAAAACGCCCGCCCGGCGACCGGTGGTCTCCAGGCGGGCGTCGAATTCATTGCCGCGACCGTCGAATACCCGGCACGCGGCGCCGTCTTTCAGCCGGAGAACCCGGGTGGCGTAATGCAGCCGATCCTCCGGTGCCGGCAGACGCAGCCCCGCCGCGAGATCGGCATTCTCGATCAGCAGACGGGGACAGCGCATGGTCAGCGACGGTTGTCGAGGTCCAGGTCCTTCCAGATCTGCTCGGTCGGGCCGGCCTGGTTCATGGAGTAGAAATGGATGCCCGGGGCGCCTTTCTCCAGCAGCTCGTCGGTCAGACGGGTAGCCACCTCGATACCGAATTTGCGGATGGAATCCTTGTCGTCCCCGTAGGCCTCCATGCGCTTGCGGATGTAGCGCGGGATTTCCGCCCCGCACATCTCGGAGAAGCGCATGATCTGGGTGTAGTTGGTGATCGGCATGATGCCCGGGATGATCGGGATGGTGATGCCCATCGCCTCCACCCGCTCCATGAACGCGACGTACGCATCCACGTTGTAGAAATACTGGGTGATCGCGGTATTCGCGCCGGCGTCCACCTTGGTCTTGAAGTTTTCCAGGTCCTTCTCGGCGCTGGGGGCCTGCGGATGGAATTCCGGATAGGCTGCCACTTCCAGCTTGAACTGGTCGCCGAACTCGGCGCGTACGAACTCGACCAGTTCCGACGCATAGCGGAAATCACCACCGGAATGCTTGGTGCCGGACGGCAGGTCGCCACGCAGCGCCACGATGCGGTCCACGCCGATGTCGCGGTAGGCGTTCAGCAGGTCGCGCAGTTCGTCCTTCGTGGACGAGATGCAGGAGACGTGCGGGGCGGCCGGGATGCCATCGTTCTGGATGATGTCCTTGACCGTCTCGAGGGTGCGGTCACGGGTCGAACCGCCGGCGCCGAAGGTGACGGAGTAGAACTCCGGCTTGAGGGCGCCCAGACGCTTGCGGGCCTTGGCCAGGCGTTCGGCGCCGGCATCGTCCTTGGGCGGGAAGAATTCAACGCTGAAGACGCGTTCCTGATTGCTCATTGCTTGTCCTCCAGACAAAAAGAAGGCGGACCGCACGAGTATGCGGCCCGCCCGGGCTGTCACACAGTCAGTTGACTAATGTGAGGCTGGCCGATCAGTAGCGGTAGTGTTCCGGCTTGAACGGACCATCCACCGACATGCCCAGGTACTGCGCCTGGTCGTCGGTCAGGCGCGTCAGGTTCGCGCCCAGCTTCTTCAGGTGCAGGTTCGCGACCTTCTCGTCCAGATGCTTCGGCAGGATGTAGACCTGCTTGTCGTACTCCGAGCCCTTGTTCCAGAGCTCGATCTGCGCCAGCGTCTGGTTGGTGAACGAGTTGGACATCACGAAGGACGGGTGGCCCGTGCCGCAGCCCAGGTTCACCAGACGGCCTTCGGCCAGCATCAGGATGCGGTTGCCGTTCGGCAGGATGATGTGGTCAACCTGCGGCTTGATGTTGTCCCACTCGTACTTGCGCATCGAGGCGACGTCGATCTCGGAGTCGAAGTGGCCGATGTTGCAGACGATGGCCTGGTCCTTCATCCGGGTCATGTGATCTTCGGTGATCACGTCCTTGTTGCCCGTGGCGGTGATGAAGATGTCGGCCTTGTCGGCGGCTTCGTCCATCGTCACGACGCGGAAGCCTTCCATCGCGGCCTGCAGGGCGCAGATCGGGTCGATCTCGGTGACCCACACGGTGGAGCCGAGACCACGCAGCGACTGGGCGGCACCCTTGCCGACGTCACCGTAGCCGGCGACCACGGAGATCTTGCCCGCGATCATCACGTCGGTGGCGCGCTTGATGGAGTCCACGGTGGACTCGCGGCAGCCGTACAGGTTGTCGAACTTGGACTTGGTGACCGAGTCGTTGACGTTGATGGCGGGGAAGGCCAGCTCGCCGGTCTTCGCCATCTGGTACAGACGGTGCACGCCGGTGGTGGTCTCTTCGGTCACGCCGTGGATCTTGGACAGCATGTCCGAGTACCAGGTCGGCTGCTCGGCCAGGCGTTCCTTGATCTTGGCGAACAGGGCCACTTCTTCTTCGTGCTCGGGGTTTTCCAGCACGGAGGCATCCTTCTCGGCGCGGGCACCCAGGTGCAGCAGCAGGGTCGCGTCGCCACCGTCGTCCAGGATCATGTTGGCACCGCCATCGAATTCGAAGATGCGGTGGCAGTAGTCCCAGTACTCTTCCAGGGTCTCACCCTTCACGGCGAAGACCGGCGTGCCGTTGTCGGCGATGGCCGCGGCAGCGTGGTCCTGCGTGGAGTAGATGTTGCAGGAGGCCCAGCGGACCTCGGCACCCAGCGCTTCCAGGGTCTGGATCAGCACGGCGGTCTGGATGGTCATGTGCAGGGAGCCGGCGATCTTGGCGCCCTTCAGCGGCTGGGAGGCCGCGTACTCTTCGCGAGTCTGGATCAGACCGGGCATTTCGGTCTCGGCGATCGCGATTTCCTTGCGGCCGAACTCGGCCTGGTTGATGTCCTTGACGACGTAGTCGCCCGATTTCTTGGCATCCATCACAGCATTCATGGTGTTACTTCTCCGTTGGTCTGGATGAGCGCCGTGTTACTTCAGGGGAACATCCGGCTGAGCCTGACGGTGGAACCGCTGCAGCGCTCCTCAGCCGGATGGGTGTTTCGCTTACGAAATATGGACTCTTAGAGTCCGGCGGCCTTCTTGAGTTCCTCGGCCTTGTCGGTGCGCTCCCAGGGGAGGTCGACGTCTTCGCGGCCGAAGTGGCCGTAGGCGGCGGTCGCCTTGTAGATCGGACGCAGCAGATCCATCATCTGGACCAGGCCCCACGGACGCAGGTCGAAGATGTCACGGACCAGCGTCTCGATGCGACGGTCGTCGATCTTGCCGGTGCCGAAGGTGTCGATGGTGATCGAGGTCGGGTCGGCCACGCCGATGGCGTAGGAGACCTGGATCTCGCACTTGTCGGCCAGGCCGGCGGCGACGACGTTCTTGGCCACGTAGCGGCCGGCGTAAGCAGCGGAGCGGTCCACCTTGGACGGGTCCTTGCCGGAGAACGCACCGCCACCGTGGCGGGCCATGCCGCCGTAGGTGTCGACGATGATCTTGCGACCGGTCAGACCGGCGTCGCCCACCGGGCCGCCGATTTCGAACTTGCCGGTCGGGTTGATGTGGATCTGGTCATCGGAGACCTGGTTCAGCCATTCGGCCGGCAGGACCTTCTTGAAGATCTCTTCATAGATGGCTTCCTGCAGGTCCTTCTGGGAGATCTCCGGGCTGTGCTGGGTGGACAGCACGACCGCGTCCAGGCCGGCCGGCTTGCCGTCTTCATAGCGCAGGGAGACCTGGCTCTTGGCGTCCGGGCGCAGCCACGGCAGTTTGCCGCTCTTCATCAGCTCGGACTGGATGCGCACCATCTTGTGAGCGTAGAAGATCGGGGCGGGCATCAGGGTATCGGTTTCGCGCGCGGCGTAGCCGAACATCAGGCCCTGGTCACCGGCGCCCTGGGTGGCGCGGTCGGAGACGTCGCGGTCCACGCCCATGGCGATGTCCTGGGACTGCTCGCCCAGCACGTTCAGCACGGCGCAGGTGTTGCCGTCGAAGCCCTTGTGGGAATCGTCGTAGCCGATCTCGCAGACGGTCTCGCGCACCAGGCGCTCGTAATCGATCTGCGCGCCGGTGGTGATCTCGCCCAGCAGCATGACCATGCCGGTCTTGGTGGCGGTTTCACACGCGATGCGGGCGTGCGGGTCCTGCTCGATGATGGCGTCGACGATGGTGTCGGAGACCAGGTCGGCCATCTTGTCGGGGTGACCCGCAGAGACCGATTCCGAGGTGAAGATGTAGTTGGACATTAAGCGTTCCTTTTCTGTCGTTTCGATTTAGTTTTGCGCAAAACGACCGCTAGTGTAACGCGACTCGCCGGGAATTTCTAAGCCCCCCTGTCGGCGGAACCCACGAGCCCCGGCTGCGGGGGTGTCGGCGATCCGCGCCGGCGCGCCCGCTGCGGCGCGTCGGGACGCGACTTGCCCCGCTGGTTGAAAGTGGCCAAAATGCTCCGCCGTCACTGGGGTTGTGCGGCCTTGCCCGCCCGTTGTCCGGTCCGCCCGGCGCGCCTTGACGCTGCAGCGCCGGAGCCGCGAGACCGGTTCCCGCCCCGGCCAGAATCTTTCATCACTTGAGCAGGAGACCCGCATGCCCACCCGTAGAGAGCTTGCCAATGCCATCCGCGCCCTTTCGATGGACGCGGTCCAGAAGGCCAATTCCGGTCACCCGGGGGCCCCGATGGGGATGGCGGACATCGCCGAGGTGCTGTGGAACGACTACATGCAGCACAACCCGGCGAACCCGGACTGGGCCGACCGCGACCGTTTCGTGATGTCCAACGGCCACGGTTCGATGCTGGTGTACTCGCTGCTGCACCTCACCGGCTACGACCTGCCGATGGACGAGATCAAGCAGTTCCGGCAGCTGCATTCGCAGACACCGGGGCACCCCGAGTACGGCTATACCGCAGGCGTCGAGACCACCACCGGCCCGCTGGGTCAGGGCGTGTCCAACGCCGTGGGCATGGCGCTGGCCGAGAAGGTCATGGCCTCCCACTTCAACCGTCCGGGCCACGAGATCGTCGATCACAACACCTATGTGTTCCTCGGTGACGGCTGCCTGATGGAAGGCGTCTCGCACGAGGCCTGCGCGCTGGCCGGCACCCTGGGCCTGGGCAAGCTGGTCGCGTTCTGGGATGACAACGGCATCTCCATCGACGGCGAGGTCGAAGGCTGGTTCACCGACGACACCCCGTCCCGCTTCGAGGCCTATGGCTGGCACGTGGTGCGCGACGTGGACGGCCATGACGCCGATGCGGTCAAGGCCGCGATCGAGCAGGCCCGCAAGGAAACCGGCAAGCCGACCCTGGTCTGCTGCCGCACCGTGATCGGCTTTGGTTCCCCGAACAAGTCCGGCAAGGAAGAGTGCCACGGCGCTGCCCTGGGCGATGACGAAGTCGCGCTGACCCGCAAGGAGCTGGGCTGGAACCACGCCCCGTTCGAGATCCCGAACGACATCTACGCCGGCTGGGATGCGAAGGACAAGGGCGCGAAGGCCGAGGCCGAATGGAAGGAACGCTTCGAGGCGTATCGCAAGGCGCACCCCGAACTGGCCGCCGAATTCGAACGCCGCATGGCCGGCGACCTGCCCTCCGACTGGACCGAGAAGGCCACGGCTTTCATCAAGGAAACCGTCGAGAAGGCCGAGAAGACCGCCACGCGCAAGGCGTCGCAGGCGACCATCGGTGGCTATGCCCCGGCGCTGCCGGAACTGCTGGGCGGCTCCGCCGACCTGGCGGGCTCCAACCTGACCATGTACAGCGGCTCGAAGCCCGTTTCGAAGGAAGACGCCGCCGGCAACTACGTGTACTACGGCGTGCGCGAGTTCGGCATGGCCGCGATCATGAACGGCATTGCGCTGCACGGCGGGTTCATCCCGTACGGCGGCACCTTCCTGATCTTCTCGGACTATGCGCGTAACGGCATCCGCATGTCCGCGCTGATGAAGCAGCGCGTGATGTACGTGCTGACGCACGATTCCATCGGCCTTGGCGAGGACGGCCCGACCCACCAGCCGATCGAACAGACCCCGAGCCTGCGCCTGATCCCCAACCTGAACGTGTGGCGCCCCTGTGACGCGGTCGAGACCGCGGTGGCCTGGAAGGCCGGTGTCGAGCGCACCGACGGGCCGTCCGCGTTCATCCTGTCGCGCCAGGGCATGCCGCACATGGAGCGCGACGGCGAGCAGCTCGCCAACATCGCGCGCGGTGGCTACGTGCTGAAGGACTGCGACGGCACCCCGGATCTGATCTTCATCGCGACCGGTTCCGAGGTCGAGCTGGCGGTGCAGGCGGCCGAGACGCTGGCCGGCGAGGGCAAGAAGGCGCGCGTCGTGTCCATGCCCTGCGTGGAACTGTTCGAACAGCAGGATCCGGCCTACCGCGAATCCGTGCTGCCGTCCGCCGTGCGCAAGCGCGTGGCCGTGGAAGCCGGCGCCACCGCGGGCTGGTACAAGTTCACCGGCATGGACGGCGCGGTGTTCGGCATGGACTGCTTCGGCGAATCCGCCCCGGGCGGTGCGCTGTTCGATTACTTCGGCTTCAAGCCGGAGAATGTCGCGCAGATCGCCCGCGACGTGCTGAACGGCTGAGCCCCGACGATTTTCAATAAGAGCTGAAAGAGGAGACTCCCATGGCTATCAAGGTTGGTATCAACGGTTTCGGCCGCATCGGCCGCATGGCCTTCCGCGCCATCGCCCAGGACTTCCCCAACCTGCAGGTGGTCGGCATCAATGACCTGCTGGATCCGGAATACCTGGCCTACATGCTGCGCTACGATTCGGTCCACGGCCGCTTCGAAGGCGACATCAGTGTCGAGGGCAACGACCTGGTCGTGAACGGCAACCGCATCCGCCTGACCGCGGAGAAGGATCCGGCCGCCCTGAAGTGGGGCGACATCGGCGCCGACGTGGTGATCGAGTCCACCGGCCTGTTCCTGACCGGCGAGACCGCGCAGAAGCATCTGGACGCCGGCGCCAAGAAGGTCGTGATGTCCGCCCCGTCCAAGGACGACACCCCGATGTTCGTCTACGGCGTGAACCACGGCGACTACAGCGGCCAGAACATGGTTTCCGCCGCTTCCTGCACCACCAACGCCCTGGCGCCGGTGGCCAAGGTCCTGCACGACAACTGGGGCATCAAGCGCGGCCTGATGACCACCGTGCACGCCGCCACCGCCACGCAGAAGACCGTCGACGGCCCGTCCATGAAGGACTGGCGCGGCGGCCGCGGCATCCTGGAGAACATCATCCCGTCCTCCACCGGTGCCGCCAAGGCCGTGGGCAAGGTGCTGACCGAGCTGAACGGCAAGCTGACCGGCATGGCCTTCCGCGTGCCGACCTCCGACGTCTCGGTGGTGGACCTGACCGCCGAGCTCAACGGCGAAGCCGACTACAAGGCCGTCTGCGAGGCCATGAAGAAGGCCTCCGAGGGCGAGCTGAAGGGCGTGCTGGGCTACACCGAAGACCTGGTGGTCTCCACCGACTTCCGCGGCTACACCGCCCCGTCGGTGTTCGATGCCGGCGCCGGCATCCAGCTGGACCCGACGTTCGTGAAAGTCGTGGCCTGGTACGACAACGAGTACGGCTACACCTGCAACATGCTTCGCATGGTGGAGCACGTCGCCCAATAAGACCTGCGGGGAGTCCGCCGGGGCGCGTGCCGCTCCCGGCGGCATCCCGCCAGAGTCTTGGGCGCAGCCTCCCCGCCAGGGGGGCTGCACCGAAGACTTTATTCGTTCCAACCTTTTCCGCGAGGTATTCCATGTCCGTCACCAAGATGACCGATCTCGATCTGCAGGGTCGCCGCGTGCTCGTGCGCCAGGACCTGAACGTCCCCGTCAAGGACGGCAAGGTCACGTCCGATGCGCGTATCCGCGCGAGTCTCGAGACCGTGCAGAAGGCCCTGGAAGGCGGCGCCGGCGTGATGCTGATGTCGCATCTGGGTCGGCCCACCGAGGGCGAATTCTCCGAGGAGGATTCCCTGGCCCCGGTCGCCGAGCACATGGGCCAGCTGCTCGGCCGCGAAGTGCGTCTGGTGCGGGACTACCTCGACGGGGTCGAGATCCAGCCCGGCGAGGTGGTGATGCTCGAAAACGTCCGTTTCAACAAGGGCGAGAAGAAGGATGACGAGGCACTGGCGAAGAAGTACGCCGCGCTGTGCGACGTCTACGTGATGGACGCCTTCGGTACTGCTCACCGCGCCCAGGCCTCCACCCACGGGGCCGGCAAGTTCGCGCCGCAGGCCTGCGCCGGTCCGCTGCTGGCCCGCGAACTGGAAGCCCTGAGCAAGGCGCTGGACAACCCGAAGCGCCCGCTGGTCGCGATCGTCGGCGGGTCCAAGGTCTCGACCAAGCTGACCGTGCTGGAATCCCTGTCCAAGGTCGTGGACCAGCTGATCGTGGGTGGCGGCATCGCCAACACCTTCATCGCGGCCCAGGGCCATGATGTCGGCAACTCGCTGTACGAGGCCGATCTGGTCGACGAATCGAAGCGGCTGATGGAAGCCGCGCGCGCCAAGGGCGGCGAGATCCCGGTGCCGACCGACGTCACCGTGGGCAAGGAGTTTTCCGACAGCACGCCGGCGGAGACCAAAGCGGTGGACGCGATCGGCGCCGACGACATGATCTTCGATGTGGGTCCGGACACCGCTTCCACCTACGCGGAAGCCCTGCGTAATGCCGGCACCATCGTGTGGAACGGCCCGGTGGGCGTGTTCGAATTCGACCAGTTTGCGGCCGGCACGAAGGCCCTGGGCGAGGCGATCGCGGAAAGCGATGCCTTCTCCATTGCCGGCGGTGGCGACACCCTGGCGGCGATCGACAAATACGATCTCTCCGAGCGCATCAGCTACATCTCCACCGGCGGCGGTGCCTTCCTCGAGTTCCTGGAAGGCAAGACGCTGCCGGCCGTGGCGATGCTCGAGGAGCGGGCGAAGGGCTGAACGGCCTTGAATGCTACGTCATCCAACATCGGAGAGCCCCGCGTGAGACGCACCAAGATCGTAGCCACCCTTGGCCCCGCGACCGACAGCGACGAAGCCATGGATGCCATCATCCAGGCCGGCGTCGATGTCGTGCGCGTCAACTTCTCGCACGGGGATCCGGATGACCACCGTGCCCGCGTGCAGCGACTGCGCGCGGCCGCCGAACGTGCCCATCGCGTGGTCGGCGTGCTGGGCGACCTTCAGGGGCCCAAGATCCGCATCGAGCGCTTCGCCAATGGCAAGGTGCACCTGGAAGAAGGCGCACCGTTCGCGCTGGACGCGGACCTGGGCCGCGACGACGGTGACGACACCCAGGTCGGCCTGACCTACACCGACCTGCCGAAGGACGTACGCCCGGATGACATCCTGCTGCTGGATGACGGCCGCATCGTGCTCAAGGTGACCGCGGTCGCGGCGAGCCGGGTCGAAACCGAGGTCGTGGTCGGCGGCGAGCTGTCCAACAACAAGGGCATCAATCGCCAGGGGGGTGGCCTGTCCGCCCCGGCGATCACCGACAAGGATCGCGAGGACATCCGCCTGGCGGCTGAACTGGAGGTGGACTACCTGGCGGTGTCGTTTCCGCGCTCGGCGCAGGACATCCACCTGGCCCGCGGCCTCCTGAAGGAGGCCGGCTGGGAGGCCGGGATCTGCGCCAAGATCGAGCGTTCCGAGGCCCTGGACGTGATCGACGAGATCATCTCGGCGACCGAGGTGATCATGATCGCGCGCGGGGATCTCGGGGTGGAGATCGGCGACGCCGAACTGCCCGGGGTGCAGAAGACCCTGATCTCGCGGGCGCGCGCCCTCAACCGGCTGGTCATCACCGCGACCCAGATGATGGAGACCATGATTCAGAATCCGATCCCCACGCGGGCGGAGGTCTTCGACGTGGCCAACGCGGTGCTGGATGGCACCGACGCGGTGATGCTGTCCGGCGAGACCGCAACCGGACGCTATCCCGGACGGGTGGTCTCCAGCATGGACCGGATCTGCGAAGCCGCGGAGCGCCAGCGTGCCGCGCGGCAGTCGGACCACCGCATGGACTCGACCTTTGGTCGGGTGGACGAGGCGATCGCGATGGCCACCATGTACACGGCCAACCATCTGGACGTGCAGGCGATCGCGGCGCTCACGGAGTCCGGCGCCACTGCCCTGTGGATGTCGCGGATCAGTTCCGGGATCCCGATTTACGCGCTGACCCGGCGCATGGACACCAGCCGTCGCATGAGCCTGTACCGCGGTGTCTACCCGGTGTATGTTGACTCCCTGCCGGAGAGCCACGAGAGCCTGAACCGCGAAGCGGTCAACTTGCTCCAGGCCGAGGGGGTCGTGCAGGATGGCCAGCTGGTCATAATCACCAAGGGCGACCTGCAGGGTGCCCATGGCGGCACCAACGCAATGAAAATCGTCCGGGCCGGCGAAGTCGCCTGACGGCGACCGTCACCCGGACGTCCAGTTCCCAACCTGAAGTGCGAATCCCGTAAGGAGGAACCATGGCACTGATCTCGCTTCGCCAGCTGCTGGACCATGCCGCCGAGCATGGCTATGGCATGCCGGCCTACAACGCCAACAACATGGAACAGATCCATTCGATCATGGAGGCCGCGAAGGAAGTGGACTCCCCCGTGATCATCCAGGCGTCCGCCGGTGCGCGGAAGTACGCCGGTGAGCCCTTCCTGCGCCGCATGATCGAGGCGGCTGCCGAGCAGTATCCGGACATCCCGATCGCGCTGCACCAGGACCACGGCGCCGAGCCGGCGGTGTGCCTGCGTTCCATCCAGTCGGGCTTCACCTCGGTGATGATGGACGGGTCCCTGATGCCCGACATGAAGACCCCGTCGACCTACGACTACAACGTCGACGTGACCGCCAAGGTGGCCGAGATGGCCCATTCCGGCGGTGTGTCCGTGGAAGGCGAGCTGGGCTGCCTGGGCTCCCTGGAAACCGGTCAGGCCGGTGAGGAAGACGGTTCCGGCGCCGAAGGCACGCTGTCCCACGACCAGCTGCTGACCGACCCGGACGAGGCCGCGGACTTCGTCAAGAAGACCAAGTGCGACGCCCTGGCCATCGCCATTGGCACCTCGCACGGCGCCTACAAGTTCACCCGTCCGCCGACCGGTGACATCCTGGCGATCGAGCGCATCAAGGAGATCCACGCCCGGATCCCGGACACCCACCTGGTGATGCACGGCTCCTCCTCGGTGCCGGAAGAATGGCTGAAGATCATCAACCAGTACGGCGGTGACATGGGCGAGACCTATGGCGTGCCGGTCAAGGAGATCCAGGAAGGCATCAAGCACGGTGTGCGCAAGGTCAACATCGACACCGATTTGCGCATGGCCTCCACCGGCGCAGTGCGCAAGTTCCTGGCCGAGAACCCGAAGGAATTCGACCCGCGCAAGTTCCTGAAGGCCTCGACCGCCGGCATGAAGGACGTCTGCAAGCAGCGCTTCGAAGCCTTCGGCTGCGCCGGGATGGCGTCCAAGATCAAGCCGATGTCGCTGGACGACATGGTTGCCCGCTACAACAACGGCGAGCTGGATCCGAAGATCAACTGATCTCGCGATCCGCGCACGGATGCACGAAAAAGGGGGCTTCGGCCCCCTTTTTTTGTGCCATCATGTCGGGATCCTGTTCGAACCCAGGCACCTCCACGGAGGCCCCGATGCGCCCGTTTATCGTCATTGCTCTCGCTCTTGCCGTGGCCCTCTCCCTGATGGCCCCGGCCAGCGCCAACCCGTTCGCGCGCGACGTCGATCCGCAGGACATCGTCGACCGCGCGAAGGACACCCTCACCCGCATGGCCGGGCACCCCGACTATCCCGCGCTGCGCGCCGACCTGCGGGAAGCGCATGCGGTGGTGATCTTCCCGCGCGTGATCCGTGGCGGGTTCTTCATTGGCGGATCCGGCGGGCTGGGCGTGGCCCTGGCCTGGGACGAAGACGAGGGCGATTACAGTCCGGTGGGGTTCTATTCACTCGGATCCGTCAGCTTCGGCGTACAGATCGGCGGGGATGCCGCCGAGGTGGTGATGGTTGCACGGCGGCCCGATGCCCGCGATTCGCTGTTTGCCTCGTCCATGCGCCTGGGAGGGGATGCCGAAGTCGCCGCGGGCCCGGTGGGCGCCGGGCGCAGCGCCTCCGTCAATGCGGATTTCATCTCTTACGCGCGGGCCCGCGGGGCGTATCTGGGGATGAGCTTCGAAGGCTCGCGCCTGACAGTCCGCGAAGACTTCAACGAGGCCTACTACGGCGAGGACCTGCGGCCGGTGCACATCCTGGAGGGCCGTCGGGTGGATCACCCCGGGACTCATGCCCTGCGTGATGCCCTGCTCGAGCTCCGCCGCGACGAGGCCGGCGAGGCCCCGGCGCGCGGCGGTGAGGATCAGCGGCCGGAGGCCGATCCGGCCGAAGGGGGGATCAGGCCCGATGCGATGGAGGTCGAGACCCTCTGACCGGCCCGCTCCGGGGTGATCCCTTCGGCCAGTTCGATCACCGGCACTGGTGTGCGCCGTTGCAGGGCGGATGCGTTGTCCAGTTGTGGATCGGTGTCGGGCCGCCGCCGGTTGAGCACGATCCCCGCCAGTGCGAGTCCGCGCCGCTCCAGGGCCTCCAGTGTCAGCAGGCAGGTGTTCAGCGTCCCGAGGCGGTCTTCCGCCACCAGCAGCACCGGCAGGCCGAGCGCCACGGCCAGGTCGGCGTTCAGCGCATCCTCGGCCAGCGGCGAATAAAAGCCGCCGGCGCCTTCCACCAGCAGCGGCCCCTCCGCTTCTTCCCGTTGTGCCTCGCAGGCGTCGACCAGGTCCGCGAGGTACAGCGGGCGACCGATGTTGCGCGCCGCCTGGTCCGGGGCGAGGGCATCGGGGAACCGCCAGGGGGTCACCCACGCCACTGCCGCCGGGGGCAGCCCCGCGGCTGCAGTGAGGGCCACGCCATCAGCGGGATACAGGCCGTCCGGCCCTGTCTCGCAGCCGGATTCCGCCGGCTTGCACGGGACGGGGTTCAGCCCCGCCGCGCACCAGGCCTGCAGCAGCGCGCAGCCGACGAAGGTCTTGCCCACGCCGGTGTCGGTTGCGCTGACGAACAGGCCCGCGGGATTCATGACCGGTCGAGCGGCGACCCGGTCAGGCGTTCCAGCGCCTCGCGATAGCGCGCCGCCGTCTGCTCGGCGATCTCCGCGGGCAGGGCCGGGCCCGGGGCCGTCTTGTCCCAGTCCAGGGTCTCGAGATAGTCGCGCACGTACTGCTTGTCGAACGACGCGGGGCTGCGGCCCGGGGTGTATTCGTCTGCCGGCCAGAAGCGCGAGGAGTCGGGTGTCAGGACCTCGTCGATCAGATGCAGGCGGCCTTCGCGGTCGAGCCCGAATTCGAATTTGGTGTCGGCGATGATGATTCCGCGCGCGGCGGCGTGCTCGCGCGCCAGGTTGTAGATCGCGATGCTGGCGTCACGCACCTCGCGCGCGCGCTCCTCGCCAATGGCAGCGGCGACATGGTCGAAGTCGACGTTCTCGTCATGATCCCCGACCGCCGCCTTGGTGCTGGGCGTGAACAATGGCTCCGGCAGTGCCCCGGCCAGTTCCAGGCCCGGTGGCAGCGGGAGACCGCAGACCGCACCCGTCGCCTGATAGTCCTTCCAGCCGGAGCCGATCAGGTAGCCGCGTACCACCGCTTCCACCGGCAGGGCCTCCAGTCGCCGCACCACCAGGCTGCGCCCCTCGAGCGGCGCGCGCACCCCGGGGTCCGGCACCACCTCGGCCAGCGGTATATCGGTCAGCTGATTGGGGATGCCCAGCTCGCGCTCGATGCGCCGCATCCAGTACACGGTGATCGCGGTCAACACTCGTCCCTTATCCGGCACCGGGGTAGGCAGGATCACGTCGAATGCCGACAGCCGGTCGGTGGTCACCATCAGCCAGTGGTCGTCGTCCACCCGGTACAGGTCGCGCACCTTGCCGCGGTGGACGCATTCCAGGTCGGGGATGTCACTTTCGAGCAGGGTATCGTTCATCCCGCCATTGTAGCGGTTCGGCCCGTCCGGGGAATCCTCCGGTCGGCGCGTGGGCGTCAAGTCTTGTCCGCGCCGGGCCGGGCGGCTATCGTTGCCCGGATGAATATCACGGGAACGACAACGCCGCCCCGCGTAGGGGTGGTCATGGGGAGCACCTCGGACTGGGGCACCATGGAGCGCGCGGCCGAGTTGCTGGCGCGTCTGGAAATCCCCCACGAGACCCGCGTGGTGTCCGCGCATCGCACGCCGGACCTGCTGTTCGAGTACGCCGAACAGGCGCGTGAGCGGGGTCTGTCCGCGATCATCGCCGGGGCCGGCGGCGCCGCGCACCTGCCGGGCATGCTGGCCGCCAAGACGCCGGTGCCGGTGCTGGGCGTGCCCGTGGCCTCGCGTCACCTGCAGGGCGAGGACTCGCTGCTGTCCATCGTGCAGATGCCGCGCGGGATCCCGGTGGCCACCTTCGCCATCGGCGAATCGGGTGCCGCCAATGCCGCGCTGTTCGCGGCCGCGATGCTGGCCACCGGCGACCCCGATCTCGCGGCCCGGCTGGATGCCTTCCGCGCCGAACAGCGCGACGCCGTTCTCGGTCAGTCCCTGCCGCCGGACCCGGCGTGAACCGGTCATGATTGCTCCGCCCGCCACCCTCGGCCTGCTGGGCGGCGGCCAGCTGGGCCGCTATTTCGTGCTGGCCGCGCGCCGTTCCGGCTACGCCGTGATGGTGATGGACCCGGACCCGCGCAGCCCGGCCGGGGCGGTCGCGGACTGGCACCGCGTCGCCGCATTCGACGATCACGCAGCGCTGGATCAGCTGGCCGATGCCTGCGCGGTGGTCACCGCCGAGTTCGAGAACATTCCCGCCGAATCGCTGGAACGGGTCGCGGCGCGTGGTTGCCTGCGGCCGGGGGTGCGGGCGCTGACGATTGCCCAGGATCGCCTGGAGGAGAAGCGCTTTCTGGGCGAGGCGGGCATCGCGGTGGCGCCGTGGCGACCGGTGCTGGCCGGTCGTGATCCGCAGCCCCCGGCCACCGGGGCCGGCGAGCCGCGCTTCCCGGCGGTGCTCAAGACCGCTCGCCTGGGCTATGACGGCAAGGGGCAGGCCCGTCTCGAGGATCCGGACCACCTGGCCGCGGCCCATGCCGGGCTGGGCGGGGTGGACTGCGTGCTGGAAGAGCAGGTCGAGCTGGCGCGCGAGGTTTCGGTGATCGTGGCGCGCGCGCCCGACGGGCGCAGCGAGGTGTGCCCGGTGGCCGAGAACCATCATCGCCACGGCATCCTGCATTTGACCCGGGTCCCGGCGCGTCTGTCCGCCCCACTGGAGCAGCAGGCCCGTGACGTCGCGCTGCGGGTTGCCGATCATCTGGATTACTGCGGGGTGCTGGCGGTGGAGTTCTTCGTGACCGCCGGCGGCGAGCTGCTGGTCAACGAGATCGCCCCGCGGCCCCACAATTCCGGCCATTACACCCTGGATGCCTGCAGCGTGTCACAGTTCGAACAGCAGCTGCGCGCGGTCTGTGGCCTGGCGCTGGCCCCGGCCCGGGCGACGGCCCCGGTGGCCATGGTCAACCTGCTGGGCGACCTGTGGCCGGCGGCCACCGCGCCGGACTGGACCGGCGTGCTCGGCGAGGCGCGGGCCCGGCTGCATCTGTACGGCAAGGCCGAGGCCCGTCCGGGGCGCAAGATGGGGCATGTAAACGTGGTCGGCCTGCCGGACGAGGACGACGCCGACGCGGTAGCCGACGTCGCCGAATCCCTGTGGCGGGGCCTCGCCGGAGAACCATCGCAATGAGCCGGAACCATTTTCCCGATGCCGCCGCGCGGCGCGCGCGTCAGGCCGAACTGAAACAGGACCTCGAGATCGAGGAGACCCTGGAAGGCGTGCCGCTGCGCCTGCGGACCACCTGGGGCCTGTTCTCGCCGCGGCGGATCGACGACGGGACCCGGCTGTTGCTGCGGCACGCCGAGATCGGATCCGGTGATCGCTGCCTCGATCTCGGCTGCGGCTACGGCCCGATCGGCCTGGTGATGGCGCACAAGGCCGCCCCCGGGGCCTGCACCCTGGTGGACACCAACTTCATGGCGGTGGAATACGCCCGCGCGAATGCCGAGCGTAACGGGCTGAGCAACGTCGAATGCCTGCTGAGCAACGGCTTCTCGCATATCCGCGACCGTCGCTTCGATGTCGTCGCCTCCAATCTCCCGGCCAAGGTCGGGCGCGAGCTGCTCTATACCTGGCTGCTGGATGCGCACGAGCAGATGAACCCCGGAGGGCGGTTGTATGTCGTGACCATTACCGGGCTGCGACGCTTCATCGAAAAGGGGTTTCGCGAGGTGTTCGGCAACTACGACAAGCTCAAGCAGGGGCGCGACTACACCGTCGCCCTGGCGCGCCGCGAGGAGGACTGACCCGTGGCCGAGGGTGCGGCCGATCTGCCCGTCGCGCTCCAGGTGATGGTGGCCCTGCTGACCGGGGCGGGGCTGGTCGTGATGCTGCGTCGCATGCCCTGGGAGGCCTTTTTCATCCCCGGTCGCGCGCAGCTGTTCGTCGGCGCATTCATCGCGCTGCTGGTCATCTGGACCCTGCGCGCGCAGACCGTGGACGGCCTGGCCCTCCACCTGATGGGCATGACCGCAGTGACCCTGGTGTTCGGCTGGCAGCTGGCGATCCTGCTGGCGTTTCTGGTGGTGGGCGTGCTCGGACTGTTCGGCGTGCTGCCGATGTCGACCGTGCCCCTGACCGTGCTGCTGGCCGGCATCCTGCCGGTGGCGGTGACCTGGGGGCTGCTGCGCCTGACCGAAACCCGCCTGCCGCCGCACATGTTCATCTATCTCTACGGGGTGGCCTTCCTCGGAGGGGCGCTGTCGGCGGTGGTCGCGGTGCTGGGTACCGCGGCGGTGTACGGCCTGTTCACCGAACTGGCCTGGCACGAGGTCTATCGCGACTACGTGCGCTATCTCCCCCTGCTGATCCTGCCCGAGTCGGTGGTCAACGGCATCGTGGTCACGGCCCTGGTGGTCCTGCGCCCGGGTTGGCTGGCCACCTGGTCGGACGAGCGCTATCTCCACGGACGCTGACCTGCCCCGATCAAATCAGCATTTGTTTAATGAACCGTTCAGGAAGTGCCTGCTAATGTTCCTTCCACGCAGCGGCCGAGACCCTGTGCACAAAACCCGAAGGATCCAGCAGGAGACAACAACAATGAAGAACGCATTCGCGCTGATGACCGGGGCCGGTCTGGCCCTCGCCTTTACCCTCCCGGCGCAGGCGGCCGACATCAAGGCCGGGCAGTCCATGTACCAGGCCGTGTGTGCCAGCTGCCACCAGGCGGACGGGCGTGGTCAGGCGATCTTCCCGGCCCTGAAGGGTCAGGACGCCGCCTACGTCACCGACAAGCTCGAACGCTACCGCGCCGGCGAGCAGGTGGGCGACAACACCGCGCTGATGCGCCCCCACGCGCAGTCGCTGAGCGACGAGGACATCGCCAACGTGGCGGCCTTCATCGAGACCGAGTTCGCCGAATAAGGCGCGGTTTGCCCCGGGGGCGACGCTCGTCGGCCCCGCTGCGCGGTCCCGGATTTTTGCCCGGGGCCGCGCCTTCGGGTAAAGTTTTGCGGTTCAGAAGAACCGGCACGCGCCGGTCTCCTTCCCGATTTAACCTTCGCGAGGCACCGCATGGCACAACCCGACCTGATTGCTCCGTCCATCCTGTCCGCCGATTTCGCCCGGCTGGGCGAGGAAGTCGAGAACGTCCTCAACTCGGGCGCCGACATCGTCCACTTCGACGTGATGGACAACCACTATGTCCCCAACCTGACCATCGGTCCGCTGGTCTGCGAAGCCCTGCGCAAGCACGGCATCCAGGCGCCGATCGACGTGCACCTGATGGTGAAGCCGGTGGACCGCATCATCCCGGATTTCGCCCAGGCCGGTGCCAGCTACATCACCTTCCATCCGGAGGCCTCCGACCACATCGACCGCACTCTGCAGCTGATCAAGAGCGAGGGCTGCAAGGCCGGGCTGGTGTTCAATCCGGCGACCCCGCTGTCGCATCTGGATTACGTGATGGACAAGGTCGACATGATCCTGCTGATGTCGGTGAACCCCGGTTTCGGTGGGCAGAAGTTCATCCCCGGCACGCTGGACAAGCTGCGCGAGGCGCGCCAGCGCATCGACGCCTCCGGGCGTGATATCCGCCTGGAGATCGATGGTGGCGTGAAGGCCGACAACATCCGCGAGGTCAAGGCGGCCGGCGCGGATACCTTCGTCGCCGGCTCGGCGATCTTCGGCGCGGGCGAGGATTCCGATCCGAACCGCTACGACAGCATCCTCAAGAAGATGCGCGAGGAGCTGGCCGGCGCCTGAGGCGTTGGTGCCCCGTCCGTCCGTTCCGCCCGTCGCTGCGAGGTTCGCGTGAGTCTGAAACGTCCCGCCATGATCCTGATCGACCTGGACGGCACGCTGATCGACAGCGTGCCCGATCTGGCCTGGAGCGTGGACGCGATGATGCGCGAGCTCGGTCTGCCCGAGCGCGGCGAGGCCGCGGTGCGCAACTGGGTGGGCAACGGCGTCGAACGGCTGGTGCAGCGTGCGCTGGTCAACGATCTCGACGGCGAGCCCGACCCGGAGCTGTACCAGCGGGCCCTGCCGGTTTTCATGCGGATCTACCAGGAGAACACCGCCGGGCGCAGCCCGCTGTATCCCGGCGTGCGCGAGGGCCTGGACCGTCTGCGGGCCGAGGGCTACCGCCTGGGCTGTGTGACCAACAAGGCGGGCTGCTTCACCCGCCCGTTGCTGGCGGAGAAGGGCATCCTCGACGACTTTGAGATCGTGGTCGCCGGCGACGACCTGGAGAAGAAAAAACCGGACCCGGAGCCCCTGTGGCATGCCGCACGCGAGCTGGGCGTGAAGCCGGAGGATTCGCTGATGGTCGGGGATTCGAAGAGCGACGTGAAGGCGGCGCGCGCGGCGGGATTCCAGATCGTCTGCATGACCTACGGCTACAATCACGGGGACGACATCCGCGACCAGAATCCGGACGCGGTGCTGGACCGTCTGGACGAGCTCCCTGCGCGACTGCCGGCACGGGCGGCATGAGGCCGGTCATGGACGCCTGCTTCCCCGCGACCGGACGATGGCGCGACGGCCTCTGAACCGCCGTCCTTCATCCGACCCGTTGCCAGGAAATGTCCGCCATGACCCCCGAACAGTTCGACGAACTCGCCCGCGAGGGGCATAACCGCATCCCGCTGGTGCGCGAGGTGCTCGCCGACCTCGAGACCCCGCTGTCGATCTTCCTCAAGCTGGCCAACCGGCCGTATTCGTATCTGTTCGAATCGGTGCAGGGCGGCGAGCGCTGGGGGCGCTATTCGTTCGTGGGGCTGCCGGCCCGCACCCTGGTGAGGGTGCACGGCCACGAGATCACGGTGGAGACCGACGGCGAGGTGGTCGAACGCGAGACCGTGGCCGACCCGCTGGCCTGGATCGAGGCCTATCAGGCGCGTTTCCGGGTGGCCGATCTGCCGGGCCTGCCGCGCTTCACCGGCGGACTGGTCGGCTACTTCGGGTTCGAGACCGTGCGTCTCATCGAGCCGCGCCTGGACGGCCCGGACAAGCCTGACGAACTGGGCCTGCCGGACATCCTGCTGCTGGTCTCCGAGGAAGTCGTGGTCTACGACAACCTGTCCAGTCGCGCGTACCTGGTGGTGCATGCCGATGCGTCCCGGCCGGACGGGCAGGCGGTGGCGTCCGAGCGCCTGGACGAACTCGAGACCCGTCTGGGCGAGCCGCTGGTTCCGCCGGACGATCCGCCGCATCCGCACGCGGTGCCGGAATACGTTCCCGGCTGGTCGGCCGAGGGCTTCCAGGCGGCGGTGGAGAAGGCGCAGCAGTACATCCTTGACGGCGACGTGATGCAGGTGGTGCTGGCACAGCGCATGAGCGTGCCGTTTTCCGCGCCGCCGCTGGATCTCTACCGCGCCCTGCGCGAACTGAACCCTTCGCCCTACATGTATTACCTGGACCTGGGCGATCACCACGTGGTCGGCGCGTCGCCGGAGATCCTGGTGCGCCTGGAGGACGAACGCGTGACCGTGCGCCCGATCGCCGGGACCCGGCCGCGCGGGCGCGATCCGGACGAGGACCGCGCGCTGGAGGCCGAACTGCTGGCCGATCCCAAGGAGCGTGCCGAACATCTGATGCTGATCGACCTGGGGCGCAATGATGCCGGCCGGGTCAGCCGCACCGGCTCGGTGCGGGTCACCGACACCATGGTGGTGGAACGCTATTCGCACGTGATGCACATCGTCTCCAACGTGGAAGGCGAGCTGGCGCCGGGGCTGTCGGCGATGGACGTGCTGCGCGCGACCTTCCCCGCCGGCACGGTCAGCGGCGCGCCCAAGATCCGAGCGCTGGAGATCATCGACGAGCTGGAGCCGGTCAAGCGCGGGCCGTACTCCGGGGCGGTGGGGTATCTCTCCTGGTCCGGCAACATGGACACCGCGATCGCCATCCGCACGGCGGTGCTGCACGAAGGCGAGCTGCACATCCAGGCCGGGGCCGGCGTGGTGCACGACTCGGTGCCCGAGAACGAGTGGCAGGAGACCCTGAACAAGGGCCGCGCCGTGGTGCGCGCGGCGGAGACTGCGCTCGGCGGGCTGGGGCCGCGCCGCCACCGCCGCTGATTTCGCCGCCGGCGCGGGTGGGCCCCCTTTTGCCCGGGTTTCCGGGCTTCGTTCCTCGCGCCGCGCTACGCTTGTCCGCAACTCGCCGTCCAGGCCATCCGGGAGCCCGACATGATCCTGATGCTCGACAACTATGACTCCTTCACCTACAACCTCGTGCAGTATCTGGGCGAGCTGGGGGCGGAGGTGGCCGTGCATCGCAATGACCGCATCACCCCGGAGGACATCGCCACGCTGGACCCCGCCGGGATCGTCATCTCCCCGGGTCCCTGCACCCCCAACGAGGCCGGGGTATCGCTGGCGGTGATCGAGCGCTTCGCCGGCGAGATCCCGATCCTCGGGGTCTGCCTCGGGCACCAGGCCATCGGACAGGCCTTCGGCGGATCCGTGGTGCGCGCGCGCGAGATCATGCACGGCAAGACCTCGCCGGTGCATCACACCGGTCAGGGCGTGTTCACCGGGCTGGAGAATCCGCTGGAGGCCACCCGCTATCATTCGCTGGTGGTGGATGCCGGCTCGGTGCCCGACTGCCTGGAAGTCACCGCGTGGACGGAACACGCCGACGGCAGGCGTGACGAGATCATGGGATTGCGCCACCGTGAACTGGATGTGGAAGGCGTGCAGTTCCACCCGGAATCCATCCTTACCCGTCAGGGCCACGAGCTGCTGGACAACTTCCTGCGCCGCCTGCCGCAGCCGGCGTGACGCCGGGGAAACGCGAGCCCATGTGCGCGTTCGCGCTCCAGACGCCTTTGCGTGACCACCCGGCGCGACGACTGCCGTGTCGTCATTGAGCGACCGCCGTACCCGGCTGCGCTACGCGCTGCTGGTGGCGCCGCTGGTGATGCTGGCGCCATTCTCGCTGGATACCTATCTGCCGTCGTTCCCGGCGATGGCCGAGGCCCTCGCGGTGGACTCGGCGGCGATGCAGGCCACGCTGTCCGCCTACCTGGTGGCGTTTGCCCTGTCCACGCTGGTCACCGGTCCGCTGTCGGACGCCTTCGGGCGGCGCCCGGTGGTGCTGTGGGCGCTGTTCGCCTATCTGCTGATCTCCGCTCTGCTGGTGGTGTCCACCGCCTACTGGCAGGTCGTCACCCTGCGCATCCTGCAGGGGCTGGCGGCGGCCACCGGGGTGGTGGTCGGGCGGGCGCTGGTGCGCGACCGTTTCGACCCGACCGATGCGCGCCGGGTCTTTGCTCTGGTCACCATGGTGTTCTCCATCGGGCCGGCTGCCGCACCCATCATCGGGGGCTGGCTGCAGGCCGCCTTTGGCTGGCGCTCGGTGTTCGCCTTTCTCGCGCTGTACGGCGGCGTGCTGCTGCTGGCGGCGCGGGCGTTCCTGCCGGAGACGCTGCCGCCGGTCGGGCGGGTGCGCAGCCGGCCGCCGGCGATCGTGCAGGGCTATCTGCGCACCCTGCGCAACCCGCGATTCCTGCGGCCGGTGGGGGTGCACGCGGCGATGTTCGGGGCGATGTTCATCTTCATCGCGGCCTCGCCCACGCTGATCTACGAGCATCTGGGCGGGGACGAACGCGATTTCTGGTGGCTGTTCCTGCCGCTGGTGGCCGGGCTGCTGCTGGGGGCGTTCGTGGCCGGGCGCACGGCAGCGCGCCTGACGCCGCAGGCGGCCGTGAGCATCGGGCTGGGTCTGAGCGGAACGGCCCTGGTGCTGATCGGGGGCGGTGCCTGGCTGGACGGACCGGTGGTGTCGATCACCGGGCCGTTCGCGCTGTACAGTTTCGCCCTGGCCACGGCCATGCCGTCGCTGACCCTGCTGGCGCTGGACTGCTACCCCGGGGCACGCGGCATGGCCTCGGCCATGCAGGCCTTCGTGCAGCTGGGCATCAGTGCATTGCTGACGCTGTTCCTGGTCGACCATCTGGATGATGATCCGCGCCACCTGGTGGCGGGGGCCCTGGTGGTGTGGTCGGTCGGGGCGCTGATCTGGTGGCTGGGCGGCGGTCCGCGCGACGTGCCGCGCGACGTGCCGCGCGCCCCTGCGGCCGGTCGGCCTGCGTAACGGCGCGTGTTTCCCTACACTGATGCCCCGTTGACCCCCGACCGACTCCGGGCCACCGCTGCCCGCCATCCGGGAGAACCAGAGTGACACTGCCACAAGCCATTGCCCGACTGATTGAACGCCAGGACCTGGACGCCGACGAGATGACCGCCGTGATGCGCGCGGTGATGGGCGGCGAGGCGACCGATGCCCAGATCGGCGGCCTGCTGGTCGCCCTGCGGATGAAGGGCGAGACCATCGACGAGATCCGCGCCGCCGCCGGGGTGATGCGGGAACTGGCCACGCGGGTGGACGTCCCGCGCGCCGGCCTGGTGGATACCTGCGGGACCGGGGGCGATGCCTCCGGGACCTTCAACATCTCCACCGCCTCGGCACTGGTGGCCGCGGCCGCCGGGGTGCGGGTGGCCAAGCACGGCAACCGGTCGGTGTCCTCGCGTTCGGGCTCCGCCGATGTGCTGGAAACCCTGGGCGTAAACCTGGAGCTGGGCCCCGACGCGGTGGCCACCTGCATCCGGGAGGTCGGAGTCGGCTTCCTGTTCGCCCCGGCCCATCACGGGGCGATGCGCCATGCGATCGGGCCACGCCGGGAGCTCGGCGTGCGCACGCTGTTCAACGTGCTGGGGCCGCTGACCAATCCGGCCGGTGCGCCCAACCAGGTGCTGGGGGTGTTCTCCGCGGACTGGCTGCGACCGCTGGCGGAGGCCCTGAAGGGTCTGGGTTCCGAACACGTGATGGTGGTGAACGCCGAGGACGGGCTGGACGAGATCAGCATCGGCGCGCCGACCCGGGTGGCGGAACTGCGCGACGGCGAGATTACGGAATATACCCTGCGGCCGGAGGATGTCGGCCTCACCACCGCCGCCCTGGACACCGTGCGGGTCGCCGACGTGGCGGCCTCGGCGGCGATGCTGCGCGACGTGCTGGCGGGTACGCCGGGACCCGCGCGCGACATCGTCCTGCTCAACGCTGGCGCGGCGATCTTCGTGGGCGGCGGCGCGCCCAGCCTGGAGGCGGGCGTACGCCGGGCCGCCGAGGTGATCGACAGTGGCGCCGCCCGCGAACGACTGGAACAGCTGCAGGCCGTCTCCACGCGGCTGGCACAAAAGGAGAGTTGAAACATGAGTGACGACACCCCCGATATCCTCGAGCGGATCCTCGAACGCAAGCGCGAGGAGCTGATCGAGCGCTCCGACGTGCAGCCCCTGCGCGAACTGCGTGGCTGGCTGACGTCGGCGGAGGAGCCGCGCGGTTTCCGCGCCGCGCTGCAGGCGGACATCGACGCCGGGCGCGCCGCGGTGATCGCCGAGATCAAGAAGGCCAGCCCCAGCAAGGGGCAGATCAGTCCGAACTTCAACCCGGACGCGTTCGCGCGTTCGTATGCCGAGCACGGGGCCACCTGCCTGTCGGTGCTGACGGACGTGAGCTTCTTCAAGGGCCGCGACGGTGACCTGCGTGCGGCGCACGTGGCCTGTGACCTGCCGATCCTGCGCAAGGACTTCGTGATCGACCTGTATCAGGTCTACGAGGCGCGGGTGCTGGGGGCCGATGCGGTGCTGCTGATTGCGGCGGTGCTGGATGACACCAACCTGGGCGAACTGATCTTCCTCACCCGCGAGCTGGGCATGGATCCGCTGGTGGAGGTGCACGACGCCGAGGAACTGGAGCGCGCGGTACGCCTGGGTGCGGACCTGATCGGCATCAACAACCGCGACCTGCGCAGTTTCGAGACGCGTCTGGAGACCACCCTGGAGCTGCTCGACCGGGTGCCGGAAGACGTGCTGCTGGTGACCGAGAGCGGCATCCACAGCGTCGAGGACGTGCAGCGGATGCGCGACGCGGGGGTGAATGCGTTCCTCGTGGGCGAGGCCTTCATGCGCGAGGAGGATCCGGGCGCAGCCCTCGGGCGGCTGTTCCGCGGCGAGGGCTGAGCCGGGGCCGGGGGATCAGCGCGTGCCGTAGACCACGATGGTCTTGCCGTGCGCGCTGATCAGGCCGCGTTCTTCCAGTTCCTTGAGCACGCGGCCGGCCATCTCGCGCGAGCAGCCGACGATGCGCGCCAGTTCCTGGCGGGTGATGCGCAGCTGCATGCCGTCGGGATGGGTCATCGCGTCGGGTTGCTGAGCGAGGTCGAGCAGGGTGTGCGCGATGCGGCCGGTGACGTCGACAAAGGCGAGGTCCATGACCTTGCGCGAGGTCTGCCGCAGGCGGGCGGCGATCTGCCGGGTCAGCAGCATCAGGATCTCGGGGTCGCGCATCGCCAGTTCGCGAAAGCGCGTGTAGGGGATCTCCGCGGTGTCGGTGTCCTCGCGGGTGACGACCGTGGCGCTGCGCGGGTCGTCCTCGAACAGCCCGAGCTCGCCGAAGAATTCGCCTCGGTTGAGATAGGCCAGCACCAGTTCGTGGCCGTTGTTCTCGCCCAGGACAGAGACCGAGCCGCCGAGTACGTAGTACAGCGTGTCCGGTACCGTGCCCGCCTGGATCACGGTGGTGCGGCGCGGATAGTGGCGGCGCTGGCAGTGTTCCAGCAGGCGCTCCATCGCCGGAGAATGGTTGGGCGTGGCCGTTTGGACTGCGGAAGGCTTGCTCATGATTACCGGTTCGATCGGGAGAACACGTTAAAGTGTAGTGCACGAGAGTGTAATGCACCCGGCGGGGGGTTCGGTGACGATTCTGCTTCGACGGGTTCACAAAAACATCGGGCAGGGTGGATAAATGCAGGTACGCGTGAAATGGCTGGACGGTGTGGCTTTCGTCGGCGAGACGGACAGCGGCCACGCGGTGGTGATGGACGGGGCGCCGGACGCCGGCGGGCGCAACCTGGGGGCACGGCCGATGGAGATGCTGCTGCTGGGACTGGGCGGCTGCACCAGTTTCGACGTGGTGGCGATGCTGAAGAAGTCGCGGCAGGATGTGCTGGACTGTCAGGTGGACATCGACGGCACCCGCGCCGACGAGGTGCCGAAGGTCTTCACCGACATCCATGTGCATTTCCGGGTGTACGGGAACGATCTGTCGCAAAAGCACGTCGCACGGGCGGTACAGCTCTCCGCCGAGAAATACTGTTCGGCGTCGATGATGCTGGGGGCGTCGGCCCGCGTGACCCATGATTTCGAGATCGTGGAAGGGCCCGCCCCGCGCTGAGCCGCTGGCGGGTGCAAGCCGTTGACTCGCCGCGTGATGTCTCTACAATTCGCCGCTCCTTACGGCCCGGGCAAGAGGGTACGCCATGTCGCGTCACAAGAAGCAGATCAAGCTCCACGGCTTCAACAACCTGACCAAGAGCCTGAGCTTCAATATCTATGACATCTGCTATGCGTCGGGCGATCGTCATCGCGACGAGTACATCGCCTACATCGACGAGGCCTACAACGCCCAGCGTCTGACGCAGATCCTGACGGACGTGGCGCACCTGATCGGTGCCAACATCCTCGACATCTCGCGCCAGGACTACGATCCGCAGGGCGCGTCGGTGACCATGCTGATCTCCGAGGAGCCGGTGGCGACCGAGCAGATCGGCTACACCGAGGGCCCGGGCCCGCTGCCGGAGACCGTGGTCGGTCACCTCGACAAGAGCCACATCACCGTGCACACCTATCCGGAGGCGCATCCGGAGGGCGGGATTGCGACCTTCCGCGCGGATATCGACGTGTCCACCTGCGGGCGCATTTCACCGCTGCGTGCGCTAAACTACCTGATCCACAGCTTCGAATCGGACATCGTGATCATGGACTACCGGGTGCGGGGGTTCACCCGGGACGTGCGTGGCAAGAAGCATTTCATCGATCACAAGATCAACTCCATCCAGGACTTCCTGTCGCGCGACACCAAGGACAAGTACCAGATGGTGGACGTGAACGTGTACCAGGAGTACCTGTTCCACACCAAGATGGTGCTGAAGGATTTCGACCTCGACAACTACCTGTTCGGGCTGGGCAAGGACGACTACTCGGCGAAGGAAGCCAAGCGCATCGCCAAACTGCTCAAGCACGAGATGATGGAGATCTTCTACGGCAAGAACATGAGCCGCGGGAGCTGACGCGCCGCGGGGATGCCCGGCCCGGGGAAACCGGGCTCAGATCCGGTAGGCGGTGTGCGTCATGATCTTCGAGGTCAGCGGCATCAGCACGCTGCGCACCGGCCACGGCAGGGTCCGGCCCCCCATCGCCATGGCCTTTGCCCCGTGTTCCACCTCTTCCTGCTTCATCTGCTCGAGGATGCGCGCCGACACAGTGTCGGACGGCGGCAGGCGATCCAGGTGGCGGTCCAGGTGCTGCTCCACCTGGCGCTCGGTCTCGTCGACAAAGCCCAGGCTGTAACGGTCCCCGGCCAGCCCGGCCAGCGCACCCACGCCCAGCGAGCTGACGTACCAGAAGGGCGTCAGCAGGCTGGTGTGCATGCCCATCTCGTGGACCCGCCGTGCGCACCAGTGCAGGTGGTCGCCTTCCTCGCGTGCCGCCTGGTCCAGCTGCGCGCGGATCGCCGGGGTGCGGGCGGTGAGCATCTGCCCCTGATACAGCCCCTGGGCGGCCACCTCGCCGGCATGGTTGACCCGCATCAGCCGCCCGGTCTCCTGACGGTCATGGTCGTCCAGCATCGGACCGGGTTCGTCGCCGCCGGGCGACGGGCGACCGGTGGAGCGGGCATGCCCGGAGACGACCTTGACGAGGGCGTCGGCCTGGGTGATCAGATGATCCAGCGGGGAGAGTCGGCGCATGGCGGGCGCTCGGGTATGGGCCTTGTCTCAGGTTACCGCGAGGCGCCCCGCAAGGAAACGGGCCGGGGAGAGCAGCGGCGGGTCTTCAGGCGATTGCGGCTGCAGGGCGCGCAGATGCACCCGGCAACCCACGTTGCCGGAGACGATGCAGTCAGGAGCCTCGGTGCCCAGGGCCTGCAGGGTCTGCTGCCCCAGGGCATCGGCCTGTTCCGGCCAGGCGAGCATCGCGGTGCCACCCGCGCCACAGCAGTTGGGGAGGGACGGGGTCCCGGTGAGGGTCACGCCGGGCAGGCCGCGCAGCAGCGTCGGCAGGATCTCGCCTTCGCGGGTGACGTTGCGCTGGGTGCAGGGGCGGTGCAGGGCGACGCGCACCGGGTCTTCGCGCCAGCCGTCACGGGGCGGGCCGTGTTCCGCCAGGTGTCGGGCGACGAAACGCGTGAGGCTGGTCGCGCGGGTCCCGGGGAAGCTGTCAGCGGCCTCGCGCAGGGTCGCCTCGCAGCCGCTGTCGAGGACGATCACCGGCGGGCCATCCTCGGCCGCACCAAAGGCTTCGCGATTGTGCCGCTCGAGTTCCGTGGCCGCCGCGGGTCGTCCGGCGTGTCGGTCCAGGGCGCCGCAGCAGGTCCGGGAGGGGGGGATGCCCACCTTCAGACCCAGCGCATGCAGGACGGTCAGGGCCGCTTCCAGGTCGGGCCCGGTGAAGAAGGCGTCCATGCAGCCGGTGAACAGCAGCACGTCGACCGCGTCGGGCGGGCCGTCGGCGCGCAGCCGGGGAGGCGGGGCGAGGCTGGGGCGCGCATGTTCCAGGGCCCGGCGCACGGTGGCGTCCAGTCCCGGGAGCCCGGCGCGCGGCAGGCGTGCGGCGGCCCGGGCCCCGAGGCCGGCGAGTCGCCGCAGCCGGGGCGATCCCAGCAGGCGGTCGTGCAGCATGCGCGGCATGGGCAGCGGGGCGCTCGCCGGCGTTTCCGATTCCTGAAGGAGGATTTCGCGGGTGCGGTCCATCAGGGCACCGAAGGGGACTCCGGCCGGGCACACGGCCTCGCAGGAGCGGCAGCCGAGACAGCCTTCCAGATGGCTGCGCAGGCGGGGGGACTGCGGATCGAGCTCGCCGCGGGCCAGGCCCTGCATCAGGGTCAGGCGACCTCGCGGGGAGTCGCCTTCCTGCCGGTGCAGCCCGTAGGTGGGGCAGTGGGGCAGGCACAGACCGCAGTGCACGCACTGATCCACCGCCGAAAGCCCCGTGTACTTCGAGGGTTGGTCGGAGCCCCCCAGCGGCTTTGCTAGGGTCCCGGGCCCGTCTGCTGACCCGGAGGGTCCCATGTTGTCGCGTGTACCGCGTTCTGCCGCCGTACTGTTGTCTTCCGTCATGCTTGTCAGCATACCAGTCTCGCAGGCTCAGGCCTGGGATGCGGAGGGATGGGAAACCACGCTGGAGGCCGGGGCCTCGCTGACGACCGGGAATACCGAGTCGGCCACCGCCAGCGGTCGGATCCGCGCCCAGCATACCGCCGAGTTGTGGCGCAACCGGCTGCGGGGCGACGCGCTGTTCACCGAGGAAGACCGCGAGACCACGGGGCAGCGTTATATCGCGGGGTACCAGCTTGACCGGCGTCTGGCGGAACACGATTACGTGTTCGGCGCGCTGCGGTACGAACGCGACCGTTTCAGCAGCTACGACTATCAGGCCTCGCAGACCCTAGGTTACGGCCGGCGTCTGGTGGATCGCGAGCGCCTGCGACTGGATGGCGAGATCGGCGTCGGCGCCCGCCAGGCACGCCTGGCCGAATCCGGGGAGTCCGACACCGACGCGGTCGGCCGGATCGGGGGCAACCTGCGCTGGGACATCAGCGAGAGTGCGCGTCTGACCGACGAGCTGCTGATCATCAGCGGTCGGGACAACACCGAGGTCGAGAACATCCTCGCCCTGACCGCCGACATGACCGACCGCATGGCTTTGCGGACCAGCTTCACCGTCAAGCACAACACCGATGTCGAGCCCGGCAAGAAAAACACCGACACCATCAGTGAGGTCAGCCTGGTCTGGCGTTTTCGCTGAACCGGCCGGACACAGTATGATGAAACCGATTTGATCCGGGAGCATCGCATGGGCTACTACCAGCGGCATATCTTCTTCTGTACCAATTGCCGGGAAGACGGCAACTGCTGCGAGGATCACGGGGCGACCGAGATGCGCTCGTATGCCAAGAACCGGGCCAAGGAGATGGGCATCCACGGCAAAGGGCAGGTACGGGTGAACACCGCCGGCTGCCTGGACCGCTGCAACGAAGGCCCGGTGGCGGTGGTGTATCCCGAAGGCGTCTGGTACACCTACCAGGACGAGCGCGACATCGACGAGATCCTGGAAGAACACCTGGCGAACGGACGGATCGTCGAACGCCTGCAGATCTGACACGGCGGATACCCGGCGGGGCCTTGACTTCACCATCCCGGCCCGGGAGAATTCGCAACCCGCGTGGCTACGTAGCTCAGCTGGTTAGAGCACATCACTCATAATGATGGGGTCCCCTGTTCGAATCAGGGCGTAGCCACCAACCAGATTCAAGGGGCTGCTTCGGCAGCCCTTTTTCGTTTGGGCACCCACCGTGCCCAGTTGTGCCCACGCCGTACTCATTTGGTGCCCGGGCATGTTTGGCTGACATTTCCCATCGCTCCGAACCGCTGCCAGGCCATTGCGCGCGGTCGCTCCCGGGCAACCCCTTCGAACTCCCTCTCTGGCCAGGAGCGGCTCCGCGCCCTGGCGCCGCGATTGTTTCAGTCCATGTCCGGGTGGGTTTTGCAGCCATATTAATCAGAACCTTAATCGGTTAAGATCTTCTCAAAAATCCTTTCATTTAGGCGGATTCCGATGAGGAGCAAGCGGGAAGCAGCGCACCAGCAGCTCGGCCTGACGCTTGCCAGGTTCGCGCCGGCGCGTGCGGGCGATCTTGCCCGCGAACTGGGGTTGTCGGTCCCCACCCTGCACCGCCTGCTGCAGGAGACGGCCGAGCCCGTGCTTGCGGCCGGGCGGGCCCGGCGCACTCGCTACGCCCTGCGCCGAGCGCTGCGAGGTGATTTCGCGCCCCTCGCCATCCGTACGATTGATGAATCCGGCCGGCCGCACGAACTCACGGAGCTCTCGCCCGTTCAGCCGCAGGGCTGCCATGCCGATTTCGGTGGCTCGGACTGGCCTCTGGAGGAGAGCGACCATACCCGCGATGGTTGGTGGGACGGGTTGCCATACCCTTTGTATGACATGCGCCCTCAGGGCTATCTCGGGCGCCAGCTGGCGCATCGCTTCCAGGATGCCCTGGGGGTCTCGTCCAGCCCGGATACCTGGAGTGACGACGATATCCTGTGGGTTCTGAGTCGTGTGGGGTCGGACCTCCCGGGTAATCTGATCGTCGGGGACGCCGCGTTCCATGAGTGGCAAAAGGCTCGCCTGGATCCGCCCGCAGTCCTCGGGGCGGACGATATCGAACGGATGTATGTGAAGGCGGCGGAGGAGGCCATCTCGCTGGGCCTCGCGGGCTCCAGCGCCGCGGGTGAGTTCCCGAAATTCACCGCTCTCCGGGAATTGCAGGACAGCTGTAGCCCGCATGTCATCGTGAAATTCTCCGGTGCGGATGATTCCGTGACCGTGCAGCGCTGGTCGGATCTGCTGGTGGCGGAACATCTGGCGCTGGAGGCGATCGCGGCACTCCCCGGCGTGCAGGGCCCGCCCAGCCGAATCCTCCAGCATCAGGGCCGCACGTTCCTGGAAGTCGAACGCTTCGATCGCCATGGCCTGTTCGGCCGCAGCCCGGTGGTGACGCTGGAGACCGTGAACGCGGCCTTGCTCGGCCATGCGCCATCGGCATGGGACACCCTTGCCCCGGGGCTCGCCGACAAGCGTCTGCTGACGCCGGAGGCGGTTGCAGCCATCCGTCACATCACCTGGTTCGGTCGACTGATCGCCAATAGCGACATGCATCCGGGCAACCTCGCCTTTCGCCCGGCTCAGGGACGCCTCGTCCTGTGCCCGGTGTACGACATGCTGCCGATGGCGTACGCGCCGCTCCCGGGTGGCGAGCTTCCCCGAATGACGTTTGATCCCGCCATGCCATTGCCCCGCGAACATGGCGTCTGGGGGGCCGCCTGTCGCGCTGCTATCGGGTACTGGCAAACCGTGGCGGAGGATACCCGCATCAGCTCCACGTTTCGCAGGATCGCGTCCGAAAACGCCACTGAGCTGCAAAGACGCCTGGCCCTCGTCGCGCCCTGATTGCCCGTCCGGTTGCCCGTCAGGCTGTACGGGGCGGATGCCGGGACAAGTATTCACGCTCTGGCCGGGTCGTACCTTCGGTCTCCGTTGGCGCGTATTGCCGCGATTCCGGGGGATGGCTACACTTGGCGCGCTGTTTCCACTACCCGCGCAGGCCCGAACCATGAAACGTTACGGTATTCGCATTCGCATGCCCGAGGACGCGACCTTCCGCATGCCGCATCTGCTGGGTCCCGACTGGGAGGCCTGTCGCTGGTACGAGACCGAAGAGGCCCGCGAAAAGGCCTTTGCCGAGACCACCGCCGATCTGTCGAACTACCGCAAGGGTGACCGCCCCGCTCAGATCGTCGAGCGCATCGAGCGCGACGCCTGATCCCCGTTTCCCGCCTCAGCCGACGTTTCCGGTGAGTGTCCCCATGTCCATGGGTTCCATCAGGTAGCACAGGCAGTCCTGGGTGATGACCCGGCTGTCGAGGGTCAGCATGGACGGCATCGCGTCGCGCCGCAGGCGGATCTCCTCCCCGCGGGTCTCCAGATAGGTCCCGGTGACCTCCGCGCCGTCCTCCGCGGTGACCACCAGCGGGTCGTCCACCTCCGGCTGGCGCCGCACCAGGCAGGACCCGGCCGGCAGCATCTGGAAGTTGAGCCGGTCCAGGTCGGGTTCCAGGCGGACGTCCGCATCCGTTCCGGTGCTCGCCCGCATCCCCGGACGCAACCGCACCCGCGCCACGGTGTGGTAGATGTCGATCGCGTCGCGCTCCGGCGGATGGTCGGGGAAGGCGCTGAGGTGCAGCACCGCATCCACCATCTCGAAGGCGTGCTGTACCCCGGCGGCATCGTCCGGGTGCCCGCATTCCAGGGTGACCGAGGGCGCCAGCTCGGCCAGGGCCATGGAGGCGACGCCGCGCGGGCGGGTGAAATAGACCACCGTACGTCCGAACAGGGCGGCCAGCTGCATGAACGCCGGGTCGAGGCGGTTGATGCAGGCGTAATGCGGGTTGCGTCCGGTGTTGTTGTGCAGGTCGATGGCCGCGAACAGCCCCCGCTCGCGCAGCCGGGCCACCAGTGCGGCGAAGCTCTCCGCCTCGGGTGATCCCGGCTGTTCGGTGCCCGGCCAGATCCGGTTGAAGTCGGGCTGCTGGTCGAGGTGGCGCTGGTCCAGCGCGGCGGCCTGCGGGTTGCCGATTACCAGGGTCAGCGCGCGCGGCAGCTCGCGATGGGTGTAGTGGCGCAGCAGCTGCTGGATGGCATGCAGGCCGACCGGTTCGTTGCCGTGCAGCAGGAGCACCACGGCCACCGCGGGCTCGCGGCGCCCGCCGAGGTGGATCAGGGCCGGTTCCGGCACGACCTCGCTCAGGGTGCGTGGCGTGGCGTCGAGAAAACCGTCGGGCAGCTCGAAATATTCGCGGATCGCGGGTCGGTCTTGCGGCATGATTCGGTATCTCGGGTTACAGGCCCCAGGTATGTACCGGGGCGCCGGTGTTCTGCCAGCCGCGATAGGCGCGCACGAGTCCCGCCCAGTCGCGTCCGTGTCGCGCGACCCAGCGGCGCTGCCAGACGCTTCCGGTCTGGCCGCTGTCCACGCGCGCGGCGATGATGCCCAGCAGCGCGTCGCGCTCGCCGGGGTCGATCTCCAGGTTCTCCAGGCCCTCGGCGGCCCGCGGCAGCAGCTGGTGCCGGATCAGGCGCGGGGCCGGGAGCGGGTCCGCGTGGCCCCAGCGCAGTCGCGCGTGCAGGCCTTCGCGGGCGGCATGATAGAAGTTGTCGCGGGCTTCGGCGAACGGGGTGTGGGCGGTGCCGTCCCCGGGGGCATCGCGCAGCCATTCGATCAACCCCAGCGCGAAGGCGGCGTTGGCCAGCATGTCGATCAGCGACGGGCCGGCGGGCAGGCAGCGAAACTCCACGCGCAGGTGATGCCGGCCCCCGGCGTCGGTGCCGACGATCGGCCGGTTCCAGCGCCAGATGGTGCCGTTGTGCAGCGCGAGATGGGCCAGATCCTCCGGCGGATGCTGCAGGTCGACCGGCAACATCACCGGAAAATGGTCCCGGTTCTCGCGGAAGAGCTCACCCACCGACTGGTGCAGATAACCGCTGCCGAAGGTGACCCGGCGGATCGGCCCCCGGGCCGAGTCGGCGAAGCCGCCGCTTTCCACCGCTTGCTCGAACAGCGGGATGCGGCTCTCTTCCCACAGCTCGTGCCCGAACAGATAGGGCGAGTTGCCGGCCGCCGCGAGTACCGGGGCGCTGGCGACCATGGCCGCGTTCAGGCTGCGATGTGCCTCACCCGGTGCGCAGCCGATATGCACCTGGAACGACGTGGCGAGGGCCTCCAGCATCACGTCGTCGTGGTCGTGCAGCAGGTGTTCGCGGCCGCGGATGTCGACGTGCAGCGGCCGCCGCGCCCGGTTCTCCAGTACCGCCTCGTTCAGCGCGCGAAAGCGCGCCTGGGGTGACATGCGGTGCTGGCCCAGCTCCTCCGGGGGCAGGGTGGCGAGGCTGCCGGCCATCAGGATCCCGCCATTGAAGCGCGCGGCCGCGCGATCCGCCCGTTTCACGGTGTCCCGCAGCTCCTGCAGGATCGCGGTGAAGCAGCCCGGGCCCGCGGTGAACACGCTGGTGTTCAGTTCCACGTTGAAGCGGGCCAGCTCGCGCGACACCAGCGGGCTGTCCATCGCCTCCAGGAAGGCATCGTTCTCCGCCAGCGCCCGGCCCTCGGCGTCGCACAGCCAGGCCTCGATTTCGAAGCCCAGGGTGGTCGGACCCCGCGGAGTATCCCGGTGGCTGTCCAGCCAGGTCAGCAGCAGATCGGTCTCGTGGGCCAGGGCCCGGCGGAACCGTTCACGGTCCTCCGGGGTGAAGTACTCCGAGCCGATCTCCTCGCCCATGGATCAGTCCTCGTCCGTGTCCGCGTCGTCCGGGGCGTCTTCGTAAAGCGACTCGAGGAGGTCGCCCCAGAGCTGCTCGTGGTGTTCGATGAACGCCAGCAGCGCCTTGCGGAAAGCCAGGTAGTCGGCCTCGAAGCGCTCGAAGTCCTCGCCGCCGTTGAGCAGTTTGGCTGCGCGGTCGGTCTGGTTGAGGCTGTCGCGCAGGTTGAGGCTGGCGGCCATCGCCCCTTTTACCCGTTCGCGTTCGTGCGGGATCCAGGCGCGATCGGACAGCAGGGAGCGCAGGTTTTCGCCCAGCTCCAGCAGGCGCTTGCGCAGGCGTGGCACCGCGCCGATGGTGCCGGTCTTGAGGTCGGCCCACACCGCGTCGGTCATCAGTTGCGCCCAGCGCTCGCGCAGGTCCGTTGTGGTGTCCGGGTCAAAGGCGAACGAGGCCTCGAGCTGTTGCGGATCGAAGGGCATTGCGTATCCTTGGCCAGAGAAGTGTGTCGCGTGCGCGCGGCAACCCGGTCCGGAACCGGGAATAGCGTCCCCGGGGACCGCGTCCTACAGGGTACAAGAACAAGCAGGGCCGCACAGACGGCCTGCAGGATGTGAGGAGACAGAACAATGGCGACCTGGTTCGCGCAAAGGCGGCTGCGCCAGCAGGTTTGCGACCTGCGGCCGCAGATGTACCGCATGGCCTATGCCTGGTGTCACGACGCCGCGCTGGCCGACGATCTGGTGCAGGAGGCCATGATGAAGGCCCTCACCCGGCTGAAGTCGTTGCAGGACGAGAATGCCCTGAAGTCCTGGGTGTTCCGCATCATGACCAACTGCTACCGCGACTGGGGACGGCGGCAGAAGGACACGGTGGACGTCGACAACATGGAGCTGGCCTGCGAGGACTGCCCGGAGCAGCAGACCGAGCGCAACCGCCGGGTGGCGGACGTGCACCAGGCGATGGCCCGGCTCAGCAGCGATCACCGGCAGGTGGTGTCGCTGGTCGATCTGGAGGGCTTTGCCTATGCCGAGGTCTCCGAAGTGCTGGACGTCCCGATCGGCACCGTGATGAGCCGCCTCAGCCGCGCCCGGGCACAACTGAAAAAGCAGCTGCTGGAACAGCAGCAGGCCCCGCAGGACACAGCGGCGACGGAATCCGCCGCGGAACCCGCTGAAGAGGGGCCGCAACTCAGGGTAGTAAGGAGCCAGAATGGCTGAAGACCGACTCAAGGCGCAGGACCGTCCGAGCGAAGAGATTCTCAACGCCTTCGTCGATGGCGAATTCTCTCCGGAGGACCGGCTGCAGACCCTGCAGGCGATCGCCTCCAGCGAGCACCTGAGCCGTGAGGTCTGTGACATGCACCAGCTCAAGGAGCTGGTGGCGATGGCGTACGAGGGCGTGGAACCGCCGGCCCGGGATCACCGTGGCGGCGCGGATGACCACGGCGGTGCCGGCGGCCGCTCCGGTGGTGCGGGATTGCTCCGCTCGCCGAGGGGCGGTCCCCGGCGTACCGGCTGGTTCTCATCGGTGGCCGCCGGTGTCGTGGCGCTGGTGCTGGGCTCGGTGGCCGGTTACGAAGTGACCCGGGACGCCGGCTGGTTCGTGGACGGGGCCGGGTCCGGTTCCGCAGCTCATGCGACGGCGTCCGAAGGCCAGGGGGTGCCCGAGCTCGACGACACCGTCAGTGCCCTGTTCACGGAGATGGCGGAAGCCGAATCCGCGGGCGGAGCCGCCGCACCGCAGCCGGTCCATGCAGCCAGCGAGACCGATCAGATCCTTCTGCATGTCAATGACGCCGACCGGGTCGCGATGGAGGAGCTGCTGGACGACATCGAGGCGATGTTCAATGAGGCCGCGCGCGATGGCCGGCAGCTGAATGTCCAGGTCGTGGTGCACAACAAGGCCATCAACATGCTGCGCGCGGACCGGGCCCCGTTCCCGGAGCGGGTGGACAGCATGAGCCGGGAACACCCCGGTCTGCGGTTTACGGCCTGCAACGAGACCCTCGGCCGCCTGGCGCGGGAAGAGGGGCGACAGGACATCGATATCCTGCCGCAGGCCGAGCGCATTGATTCGGGTGTGGCCGAAGCTGCCCGTCGTCAGGCGGAAGGCTGGATCTACATCAAGGTCTGATCCGGGGCGGGAGCGTCGAGTGCCCTCCTCTCGGACGCTTCCGCTGCTCCGGTGGGCCGGTCTGTGCCTGCTGCTCGCGGCCCTGCAGCCGGTCGCGGTCGCGGGGGCGGATGGCGCGGCACCCGACGCCGGCCCCTCCGTCACCCGGATCGTCTACCACCTGGATTCCGGCGACCGGGCGCATTTCTCCAACGTCCTGCGCTATCTGAAGGAGCACCTGGGCGCCCCGGGCCACGGGCCGGCCGACGTCCGCATCGTGCTGCATGGCGAGGGGGTGCGCCTGCTGGAATCGGCCTCCATGGACACCGCCACCGCCATTCGCATCGACACCCTGCGGCTGCAGGGCTTCGAGTTTCTGGTCAGCCGGCGATCCATGGAGGCCCGTGGCCTGGAGCGCGCCGACCTCCACGACGTGATCCGCGACGAGATGGTGACCAGCGGGATCACCGAGCTGTATCGCCTGCAGCGCAAGGGGTTTACCTACATCAAGCCCTGATCCGTGGTCGCGAGATCGCGATCCAGCGCCGCCAGGCGCTGCGGCGTGCCGATGTCCCGCCAGTCGCCGAGGTAGTGTTCGCCGCTCACCCGCCCCTGCGCGATCGCCTCGCGCAGCACCGGCCCCAGCGGGCGGCGGCCCGGCTCCAGCGACGCGAACAGGGCCGGGTGATACCAGCCGATGCCACTGAAGGTCAGGCGTTCCGGGCCGGTGTCGGTGGTGACGCGGCCGTCGGCGCCCAGGGCGAAGTCCCCGTCCGGATGCTGCGGCGGGTTGTCCACCAGCACCAGATGGGCCAGTGGGGCATCGTGTTCTTCGATGGCCCCCGGCAGCCGCGAGGGGGGTACGAGCGGGTGGTCGCACCAGATGTCGCCGTTGATCACCAGGAAGGCTTCGGGGCCCAGCAGGGGCAGGGCCTGGCGGATGCCGCCGGCGGTTTCCAGGGCGCCGGCGGGTTCCGGCGAATAGCGGATCTTCAGCCCGAAGGCCGAGCCGTCGCCCAGCCGCCGGGGGATCTGCTCACCCAGGTGGGCGGTGTTGATGATGACCTCGCCAAACCCCGCGCGGGCCAGGCGTTCCAGGGTCCAGACGATCAGGGGTTTGCCGCCGGCCTCCAGCAGGGGCTTGGGGCGTTCGTCGGTCAGCGGGCGCATGCGTTCGCCGCGCCCGGCGGCGAGGATCATGGCCCGTTTCACGCGCGTGCCTCCGGCGCGGGTCCGGGAGTCGCGGGATCGCCGGGGAGATGCCGCCGAAACCACTGCGCCACGGGCTGCAGGTCCGGGTGCGCCAGTCCGCGCCGCACCAGCGTCTGCAGGCGCGGTTCGTGGCGGCGGTAGTCGGGCTTGCCGTCACGCCGGTGCAGCCGGGTGAAGATGCCGAGGATCTTGATCGCGCGCTGGACCCCGAGCACCCGGTAATGCACGCGAAAGGCCTCATCGGGCCACCCGGTGGCCTGCAGGTAGCGCGCGAGGGCCTCCCGCGCGACTGCGGGTGAAACGTCGCGTCGCGCATCCTCCAGCAGCGATACCACGTCGTAGGCCGGGCTCCCGAGCACCGCGTCCTGGAAGTCCAGCAGCGCGCAGCCCGTACCTTCCGGCGGGATCATCAGGTTGTCCACGTGAAAGTCGCGCAGCACCAGCGTGGGCTCCAGGTACGGCAGGGCGTCCAGGGTCTGCGTCCAGGCCGTTTCCCAGGCGCCGCGGGCGGCCTCCGCCGGTGGATGGCCCTGTTGTTCCGGGACATACCAGTCGATGAACAGGCGCGCCTCGTCCAGCAGGCGCGGGGTGTCGTAGGCGGCCAGCGCGGGTGTGGCCTCCGCAGGCCGCTGTGGCCAGGCCCGGTGCAGGTCGGCCAGCCGGTCGATGGCCCGCTGATACAGGGCCTTCTCGTCCTCGCCCTCGGCCAGTGCCCGGGTGAACGTGCGGTCGCCGAGGTCCTCCAGCACCAGGAAACCCGCGTCCGGGTCCTCGTCATGGATGCGTGGCGGACGCTGGCCGAGGGCCTCCAGCAGACGGGCGATGCGCAGGAACGGGACCACCGGTTCGCGTTCCGGCGGGGCATCCATGATGACCACCGGCTCACCGTCGCGTCGCGCGCGGAAATAGCGGCGGAAGCTGGCATCCGCGCGCAGCAGTTGCAGCCCCTCGAAGTACCCGGGTCGCTGCTCCAGCCAGGCCTGCAGGGCGGTGGCGCGGGTATCCTCCGGCACCGAAGATGCGCTCATGCGGCCCTCACGCGGGCGGCGCAGGCAGCCGCTCGACCCGCGTGTCCAGGCGGCCGTCGGGATAGAGTTCGAGCACGCGGTAACCCGGGCGCCCGGTGTCCGGGTCATCGTCGAGCTGATATTCCGTGGCCCCGGGGCGGAACTGCACGCAGGTGGCGGGGCAGCCGAGCAGGCGTACGTCGCCATGAAAGGTGTCGACCACCTGGTGCGCGTGGCCGAACACGCAGGCCCGCACCTGCGGATGGTGGTCGAGCACGGCGAACAGCGCGTCGGCATTGGTCAGGCCCATGCCGTCCATCCACGGGCTGCCCACCGGTACCACCGGATGATGTACGGCGATCAGGGCCGGGCGTTCCGGGTGCGCGGTGAGGGCCCCCTCGAGGCGTTGCAGTTCGGCGTCGGACAGATGGCCGGCCGGCCCTCCGGACTGCGAGGAGTCCAGGGCGATCAGCTGCCAGCTGCCCAGGCGTTCGCTGCGATGGACCGCATGGCCGGCCGACTCCAGGGTCACCGCCAGTTCGCGTGCGTCGTCGTGATTGCCGGCCAGCGCGCTGGTGGGCCAGGGTCCCGTTTCGTCCAGCAGTGCCTTCAGGCGGCCATAGGTCTCCGGCGACGGGTTCTCGGCGAGGTCGCCGGTCAGCAGCAGGCGGTCGGGCAGGCCTTCCCGCGCTCGCGCGGTTTCCAGGACGTGGCGCAATGCGAGGTCGCTGTCCGGGTAGCCCGCGCGCACCGGGCCCGGTTCGGTCCCCAGGTGACTGTCGGTTACCTGGATCAGGCGCAGCGGTTCGTGCATGTTCGATCCCTGTGGTCTGGCGGTCTGTACTGAGTCCGGCACATGTGTTCTAGTGCAGGTTTACCCGTTGTGGCGGGCCCGTGGCTCGGGTCACGATCCGGAGGTGCAACATGGTGGATCCCGACTATCGTCCCTCCGAGGACGAACCCTACATGAATCCGCGCCAGCTGGACTATTTCCGGCGCAAACTCGAGGCGTGGCGGGCCGAGCTGATTGCCGAGTCGGAAGAGACCCTGGAGCATCTGCGCACCGAGAACTGGCAGGAGCCGGATCCCTCCGATCGCGCCACCCACGAGGCCGATGCCGGCGTGGAGCTGCGCACCCGCGACCGCGAGCGCAAGCTTCTGACCAAGATCGACGAGGCGCTGGCGCGCATCGAGCGCGGCGAGTACGGCTACTGCGAGGAGACCGGCGAGCCGATCGGCCTCGAGCGCCTCGAGATCCGTCCCATCGCCACCCTCAGCGTGGCCGCGCAGGAGGCCCACGAACGCGACGAGGCCCGCGGCCGCTGAGCCCGGCGCTGCCCCGGGTCAGCCCTCCAGCTCGCGCGTGAAGACCCGCGAGTTGCGCGCCTGATTGTAGCGCTGGCGGCGCTCCGGCGGGAGGTCGTCGACGCTGCCGGGGGCGTAACCGCGTTCCTGGAACCACTGCGCCGTGCGGGTGGTGAGCACGAATACCCGGCGAACCCCCTGTTCGCGTGCCAGATCTTCCATCGCGGTCAGCAGTCGGTCGCCCCGGCCGTGGCCGCGGTATTCGGCGTGCAGCGCCAGGCAGGCGATCTCCGCGGCGTGGTCGCCGAACGGGTACAGCGCCGCGGTGCCGATAATCAGCCCGTCGACCTCCAGCACGTGGAAGCGGTCGATCTCCAGTTCCAGGTGCTCGCGGGCGCGGTGCACCAGCACACCCTCGGCCTCCAGTGGTTCCAGCAGCGCATGGATGCCGCCGACATCGTCCAGGGTCGCCGGGCGCAGGCGCTCCAGCGGCTCGCGCGAGACCAGGGTGCCGATGCCCTGGCGGGTGAACAGTTCCGTCAGCAGCCCGCCGTCATCGCGGCGGTCGACCAGATGCACGCGCAGGTCGCGTGCATGGCAGGCATCCACCGCGCTGCGCAGGTGGCTGGCGAGTTCCTGCGGCAGATCGTCGCGCTGTTCCAGGATGCGCTCTGCGGCGGGTACGGTCAGCTGGTCGAGGACGTCGTCCTGCGGCCCGCGCAGCACGCCGGCTTCGGTCAGGAAGATCAGCTTGTCCGCGTCCAGGGCGATCGCCACGCGGGTCGCGACCTCCTCGCCCGACAGGTTGAAGACCTCGCCGGTGGGCGAATACCCCAGCGGCGAGACCAGCGCGACCTGCTCCTGATCCAGCAGTGCGGTGAGCGCGGCGGTGTCTACCCCGCGCACCTCGCCGGTGTAATGGAAATCGACCCCGTCGCGCACTCCCAGCGGGCGCGCAGTGACGAAGTTGCCGCCGGCCACCCGCAGGCGTGCATTGCCGGTACCCGGCTGGCCCAGGCTGCGGGACAGCAGGCCCTCGATCTGCAGCCGCAGGCGGCCGACCGCGTCCAGCACGGCATCCAGCGCCGGGGCATCGGTGATCCGCAGACCCTCGGCGTACTGCGGCTGCAGGCCGCGTTCGGCCAGGCGCGCCTCGATCTGCGGGCGTGATCCGTACACCAGTACCACCCGCACGCCCAGCGCGTGCAGCTTGGCGATGTCCCGCATCAGGGCCGGGAACTCCGCAGCCTGCGCGGCCTCGCCGGCCAGCGCGATGACCATCGTGCGTCCGCGGTGCGCGGCGATGTATGGCACCGCGTCGCGGAACCACGCGAGTTCCCCCGGGGCCGGGGCACGACGTGCGGGATGCGGGCGGGTTGGTTGGTCTGGCGGGTTCACGCGGCTCCCTCGCAATCCAGTTGGCCAATACAGTTGGGTGATGCGGCGGACGGGCACGGGTTCGGTCCCGGTGCCTGCATTGATTCCGGAGGCGGCGCGCGCATGGTCAGCAGGCGCCCGGTCAGGCTGTCAGTGGTCCCGGGCGGCCTCGCGCGCGGCATCCAGGCCGGGGATGCGCTCCCCCGCCTCGATCCCGTGCTGCGCGAACCATTGCGCGTTGACCTCCAGTGCATACTCGATCGGTGCCACGGACCAGTGCAGGCGGGTGGTCTCGGGCGCCATGGTCTCGATGTTGGTGATCTCGCCGTCGCCGTCGATAAACGCGACGTCCAGCGGGATGAGCGTATTGCGCATCCACATCGCCCGGCGATCCGGCGTATCCCAGATGAACAGCATGCCGCGGTCGTCCGCGAGCGCCTCGCGGAACATGAGGCCCTGGCTGCGGCTGGCGTCATCCGCGGCCAGCTCCACCGTCAGTTCCCGCTCGCCGACCTCCAGGGTGGTCTCCGGCAGACCGTCGTGTTCGGGCGGGGTGGCCGCGGCCGGCGCGGCCAGCGCCACCGCAGCCACCAGAACGACCAGGCCGGCCCGCCACCGTGCCGGATGTCGGTGGCGGACGGCCGGGGCCGGCCGGCTCCGGGCATGCCCCGCGTCATGGTTCATGCCGGATGCCTGCGCTCAGCTGTCACCGCTCATGCGTCCGACCGCGCAGCTGGCGAACGACTTCGCCCGGGCCCCGGCGGAGCGCAGTCCGGAGACCGAGCCGACCTCCGGATAGCCCATGTGGGCCAGTTTCTCGCGGATCGCGTCGGTGGCGGACTCGGGCGCGGTGACCTCCACGGCCCCGTTCTCGACGTCCACCTCGGCGGATTCCACGCCCTCGACCTGCATCAGGCCCTTGCGGATGGAGCTGGCGCAGCCGCCGCACTTGATGTTCTCGACCTCGAATTTCATGAACGCTTCCTCCCCTACTGGGTATTGATGCTCGCATTATGTACGATTTCGCATTTCCACGAACGTTCGCGAGACCTGCCCATCATGCCTGCCTATCGTTCCCGCACAACCACCCACGGCCGCAACATGGCCGGGGCCCGCGCCCTGTGGCGCGCCACCGGCATGAAGGATGGTGACTTCGACAAGCCGATCGTCGCCGTCGCCAACTCCTTCACCCAGTTCGTGCCGGGACACGTGCATCTGAAGGACATGGGCCAGCTGGTCGCGCGCGAGATCGAACAGGCCGGTGGCGTGGCCAAGGAATTCAACACCATCGCGGTGGACGACGGTATCGCGATGGGCCACGGCGGGATGCTCTATTCGCTGCCGTCGCGCGAGATCATCGCCGACTCGGTGGAGTACATGGTCAACGCCCACTGCGCCGACGCGCTGGTGTGCATCTCCAACTGCGACAAGATCACCCCGGGGATGCTGCTGGCGGCGATGCGCCTGAACATCCCGGTGGTGTTCGTCTCCGGCGGGCCGATGGAGGCCGGCAAGGTGCAGGCGCCCGGGCAGGACAACGTGATCCACCTCGATCTGGTGGATGCGATGGTCAAGGCCGCCGACTCCAGCGCCAGCGACGAAGAGGTGGAGGCCGTCGAGCGTTCCGCCTGCCCGACCTGTGGTTCCTGCTCCGGCATGTTCACCGCCAACTCGATGAACTGCCTGACCGAGGCTCTGGGGCTGTCGCTGCCGGGCAACGGTTCGCTGCTGGCCACGCATGCCGCGCGTCAGGCCCTGTTCGAGGAGGCCGGGCGGCGCGTGGTCGACCTGGCGAAACGCTACTACGAGCAGGACGACGCCTCGGCCCTGCCGCGTTCCATCGCCACCTTCGAGGCGTTCGAGAACGCGATGAGCCTGGACATCGCGATGGGCGGTTCCACCAACACCGTGCTGCACCTGCTGGCGGCCGCGCGCGAGGGCGAGGTCGATTTCACCATGGCCGACATCGACCGCCTGTCGCGCCACGTGCCCAACCTGTGCAAGGTGGCCCCGGCGACGCAGCAGTACCACATGGAGGACGTGCACCGCGCCGGCGGCGTGGTCGGCATCCTCGCCGAACTGGACCGCGGCGGGCTGATCCACCGCGACATCCCCACCGTGCATGCCCCGACCCTGGGCGCCGCCCTGGAGCAGTGGGACGTGATGCGCCATGCGGCGGAGTCCGAGCGCCTGTACAGCGCAGCGCCGGGCGGGGTGCCCACCCAGACCGCCTTCAGCCAGGACCGCGCCTGGGACAGCCTCGACCTCGACCGCGAGAACGGCTGCATCCGCGACATCGAGCATGCCTACTCGCAGGACGGGGGGCTGGCCGTGCTCTACGGCAACATGGCCCCGGACGGCTGCATCGTGAAGACCGCCGGCGTCGACGAGAGCATCCTGACCTTCTCCGGCCCGGCGCGGGTGTTCGAGAGCCAGGACGCCGCGGTGGAGGCCATCCTCGCTGACCGTATCCGGGCGGGCGACGTGGTGATCATCCGCTATGAGGGTCCGAAGGGCGGTCCCGGCATGCAGGAGATGCTCTATCCCACCTCGTACCTGAAGTCGAAGGGCCTGGGCAAGGACTGCGCGCTGATCACCGACGGGCGTTTCTCCGGCGGCACCTCCGGGCTGTCCATCGGCCATGTCTCGCCGGAGGCGGCGCAGGGCGGGGCGATCGGCCTGGTTGAAGAGGGCGACACCATCGTGATCGATATCCCCGCGCGCGACATTCGCATCGACGTGGACGACGCCACGCTGGCGGCGCGGCGCGAGGCGATGGAGGCCCGCGGGGCGAAGGCCTGGAAGCCCGAGTCGCGCAATCGGCCGGTGACCCAGGCCCTGCGCGCCTATGCCCTGATGACCACTTCGGCCGCGTTCGGCGCGGTGCGCGACATCTCCCCGCTGGAGGACGGCTGACGCCGGCCGCCGCGCTGCAGCGTCCGGTTTACGTCCCCGTTTACACTCCGGGCTCGTCCTTGCGCGCGGAGACCCCGGCGGTCAGGGCGTAGCGCATCGCGTCCTCCAGCGACAGCTCCAGCGGTTCCACCCGGTCGCGCGGCAGCATCAGGGTGTAACCGCCGATCTGGTAGCTCATCGGCATGTAGACCGCGAGGGTCTCCGCCCCGCCCAGTGCGTCCGGCAGGCCTTCGAAGTCCTCGCGCGTGACGAAGCCGATGACGCGCGCTTCCAGCCCCGGCAGCGTGACCAGCACTGCCTGGCCGAACTGCTGGTGGATGTCGCCGGAGACCAGGTTGGTAACATCGCGCACCGTGCCGTGGATGGTCTTGACCACCGGGATGCGCTGCATCAGGCCTTCCAGCCAGTTGAACAGCCAGCGCACCACGTAGGCCTGCAGCAGTACCCCCACCGCGAATACCAGGCCGATCCCGGCGGCGATCCCCATGCCCGGCACGTACAGCAGCTCCGGCAGGATGGCCTGCAGCAGGCCGCCCAGGACCTGTTCCGCGGTGCTGCCCAGCCACCACAGCAGGGCCAGCGTGACCATCGCCGGCAGGATCGCGGCCAGGCCGGTGAGGAAGGTTCGGGAAATCTTGCGCACGCGGGTTCTCCGGAAGGGGCGACGCCTCGATCGTAACAACGCCGGGGCGGGCGGGGTTCAGAACTGCCAGGTGGCGTGCAGCGAGCCGAATTCCGCGGCGCCGGTTGCCTGGCCGCTGAATTCGCGCGAGCGCCAGACATGGGTATAGCCCAGGCGTACCCCGTGCCAGTGGAACACCACGCCCGCGGTGAATTCGCCCACTACCGGGTGCTTGTCCACCGAGGGCCCGTCGCGGAACAGCGGCCCGTCGAGGAACAGATCAAAGGCCATCAGGCGGGTGTCCACCCCGGCGAACAGGTAGCCGCCGGCGGTGTCGACCGCCTCGAAGGTGTGCGACCCGGACAGTGCCGGGTTGATCCGCGGTGGGCCGAAATCGCGTGGCAGGTTGCGGCCCGTGCGCAGGATCGCGCCGGCATTGGCGAAGGTGAAGGGGCTGCCGATGGAGGCGCCCCAGTGCGGGGTCAGATCCCAGTCCCAGCCGCTCCCCAGATGGCCGGATCGGCCGCGCAGCTGGCGTTCGTAGCCCAGCATCAGCGTGGGCTCGTTGCCGATCTGCGCGTCCCATCCGCGCGGATCGGGGGCGCCCGTCAGGTCATGGACCGTCTCCTGGGTGCGGTCGGCCAGGGACGCCGGGCCCACTGTCCCCAGCGTGACCTGCAGCCGGTCGAGCCGGTCGCCGTGGTCCTCGGCCAGGCTGAAGTTCAGGTACAGCCAGCCGGCGTAGGGGCGGTCGTCCGGGTCCGGCTGCTCGCGTTCGATGTCTTCCGGGGTGTACATGTTCTGCGCCAGGTGCACCGAGGTCTTCAGGCGGCCGCGTTCCTCGCGATCGACGAACAGCGGGAAGAAGTCCGCCACGTCCTGGAGCCAGGGCGGGACCCGTTCGCCGCGCCGCGTCCAGCCGGCGCGCACGCCATTGGTGTAGTAGCGGTCCTCGCCGGCGAACAGGTCGTTCTCGAACTCGAAATGCAGGGCATCCACGCCGCCGCGTTCGGCCGCCGCGGGCGAGCCGGCCAGCGACCCCGCCAGCAGGGCGGTGACGGCGATTACGGAGACCGCGGGCCGGATGCGGGGAACGCTCCGGTATGATGGCGCCATGGATTTCTCCAGTCAGATCATCTTTCTCGTCGCCGTGGTCCTGCTCGGCAGCATCCTGTCCAGCGTGGTCACCTCGCGGCTGGGCGTACCACTGCTGCTGGTGTTCCTCGGCATCGGCATGCTGCTGGGCCCGGAGGGGCCCGGCGGCGTGGCATTCGAGAATATCACCCTGGCGCATCTGATCGGCTCCGCGGCCCTGGCCATCATCCTGTTCGACGGCGGGATGCGCACGCCGGCGCGCAATTTCCGTATCGGGCTGAAACCGGCGGTGGGGCTGGCCACCGTGGGCGTGCTGATCACCTCCGGCCTGACCGGGCTGTTCGCGGTGTGGTGGCTGGGGCTGACCTGGCTGGAGGGGCTGCTGCTGGGGGCGATCGTCGGCTCCACCGACGCGGCGGCGGTGTTTTCCCTGCTGCGCTCGCGCGGGCTGGAGCTGAAGAGCCGCGTGGGGGCGACCCTGGAGATCGAGTCGGGATCCAACGACCCGATGGCGATCTTCCTCACCATCGTGCTGATCGAGCTGATCCTGATGGATCAGCCCGATTTCGGGGTGGTGGTGCTGGTCGAATTCGTGCAGCAGATGGGGCTCGGGGCCCTGCTGGGGGTCGGCGGCGGACTCGCGCTGCTGGCGCTGATCAACCGCGTGCCGATGTCGGCCGGGTTCTATCCGCTGTTCGCGCTGGCCGGGGCGCTGGCGATCTTCGGCCTGACCGGCATGGTGGGCGGTTCGGGCTTCCTCGCGGTGTATCTCGCCGGGCTGCTGCTGGGCAACCGCCCGCTGGAGGCCTCGCAGAACATCAAGCGTTTTCACGACGGCATCGCGGCGCTGGCGCAGATCGGCATGTTCCTGATGCTGGGGATGATCGTCACGCCCTCGGAACTGCCGCCGGTGGCGCTGGACGCGGGCCTGCTGGCGCTGGTGCTGATCCTGCTGGCACGCCCGCTGGCGGTGGCGCTGTGCCTGTACCCGTTCCGCTTCCCGTGGCGCGAGCAGCTGTTCATCGCCTGGGTCGGACTGCGCGGGGCGGTGCCCATCATCCTCGCGCTGTTCCCGCTGCTGGCGGGGCTGGAGCTGGCGGAATACTTCTTCCACGTGGTGTTCTTCGTGGTCCTGATCTCGCTGATGGTGCAGGGCTGGACCGTGGCCTCCTCGGCGCGCTGGCTGGGGCTGGAACTGCCGCCGACCACTACCCGGGTCCAGCGCACCGAGCTGGACATCCCGGGGCAGCAGGAGATGGAGCTGGTGGGCTACCGGCTGGCGGAGACCACGCCGGTGGTGCGCGAGGCCTGGTCCGGTTTCCGTCTGCCCGGGTCGGCGCGGGTGGTCGCGCATCTGCGGGAAGGGCAGCTGCTGGAGACCCTGGAACTGCTGGACCTGCAGGCCGGCGACCATCTCTACATCATGGTCGCGCCGGCCGACCTGCCGGATCTGGACCGCCTGTTCGTGCCGCAGGAAGAGGTGCCGGAACGCCTGACCGAGCGCAGCGTGTTCGGCGAATTCGCCCTCAACGGCGATGCCCTGCTGGGGGCGGTGGGCATGACCTACGGCGCGCCGGTGCCGTCCGAACGTCAGGGCGAGACCCTGGAGGCCTTCCTGCGTGCCGAACTGCAGACCGAGCCGGTGGTGGGGGACTTCGTGGATCTCGGGCCGACGCGCCTGGTGGTGCGCGAGATGGACGGCGCGCGCATCACCCGGGTCGGCCTCAAGCTGCTGAAGAAGGAGTGATCACTTCTCCAGCATGGCCTTGAGCCCGGCGAGATGGGCGCGCGCCGTGAGCTGCTGGGTCTCCGGGTCCGGCGGCTTTGCGTCGGGCCAGTCGAGGTGTTCCTCGGGCAGCTCGTCGAGAAAGCGCGAGGGTTCGCAGTCGAGGGTCTCGCCGTAGCGCTTGCGGCTGCGCGCGTAGGTGATCAGCAGGGTCTGCTGCGCGCGGGTCAGCCCGACGTAGGCCAGGCGGCGCTCCTCTTCGATGGCGTCGTCCTCCAGGCTCACGCGGTGCGGCAGCAGCTCCTCCTCGAAGCCGACCAGGCACACGTGCGGGAACTCCAGGCCCTTGGCGGTGTGCAGGGTCAGCAGTTGCACGGCTTCGCTGTCGTCCTGGGCATCGCGGTTGCGGTCGAGGATGTCCATCAGGCTGATGCGGTTCACGATGTCGGCCAGTTCCATGCCGTCCTCGTCGTCCGCCGTGTCGTCGCCGTATTCGGCTTCCGGCGCGCGCGAGCCGGCCAGGCGTGCGACCCAGTCGATGAATTCACGCACCTGTTCCATGCGCCGGGTGGCGGCGCGCGGGTTGGCGCTGTTGTCCAGCAGCCAGGATTCGTAGTCGATGTCCTCGACCAGCGCGCGCAGCAGGGCATCCGGGGCCTCCTCGGCCGCGCGTGCGCGGAAGCCGTCGACCCAGTCGACGAAGCGCTCCAGGCGTGCCCGGGCGCGCTCGTCCATGTATTCGGCCAGGCCGGCCCCGCGCGCGGCCTGCAGCAGCGAGACCCCGCGCTGGTTGGCGTAGTGGCCGAGCTTTTCCAGGGTCGCCGGGCCGATCTCGCGGCGCGGCACGTTGACCACGCGCAGGAAGGCGGTGTTGTCATCCGGGTTGGCCAGCAGGCGCAGGTAGGCGACCAGATCCTTGATCTCGGCCTTCTCGAAGAACGACTGCCCGCCGCTGAGGCGGTAGGGGATGCCCTGCTCGCGCAGCAGTTTCTCGAACACCCGCGACTGGTGGTTGCTGCGGTAGAGGATCGCGAAATCGCCCCAGCCGGCGTTCAGGCGGAAGCGCCGCCGCATCAGCTCGGAGACCACCCGCGCGGCCTCGGCGTCGGAGTCCGCGCAGTCGATCACCTCCACCTTCTCGCCCTCGCCCAGCGCGCTCCACAGGCGCTTCTCGAATACGTGCGGGTTGTTGGCGATCAGCGCGTTCGCGGTATGCAGGATGCGGTTGGTGGAGCGGTAGTTCTGCTCCAGCTTGACCACCTCCAGGCGCGGGAAGTCCTGCTGCAGGCGTGCGAGGTTCTCCGGGCGCGCGCCGCGCCAGGCATAGATCGACTGGTCGTCGTCGCCGACCACGGTCAGCCCGTCACTGACCCCGACCAGCAGCCGTACCAGCTGGTACTGCGCCGAGTTGGTGTCCTGGTATTCGTCCACCAGCAGGTGGCGGATGCGGTCCTGCCAGCGGTTGCGCAGGTCGGCGTCCGCGCGCAGGCAGTCCACCGGGCGCTTGATCAGGTCGTCGAAATCCACCGCGTTGTAGGCGCGCAGGGCCTGCTCATAGCGCGGGTAGAGATTGGCCGCGAGCAGGGCCCCGGGGGCTTCGTCGCCTGCCTGGCTGGCCTCGGCCAGCGCCTCGTCGGGGGTCAGCAGGTCGTTCTTCCAGCGGCTGATGTGGCCGATCAGGTCATCCACCTCGGCCGCGGTGTCGTCGCGGTGGGTGATCTCGCGCAGCAGCTGGCGACAGTCGCCGGGATCGAGGATGGAGAAGCCCGGGCGCAGGCCGGTGGCCGCCAGTTCGCGGCGCAGGAACTGCAGGCCGAAGGTGTGGAAGGTGGACACGCCCAGCCCGCGGCTCTGTTCCCGCGACAGCCGCCCCTGCACCCGCTCGCGCATCTCGCGCGCGGCCTTGTTGGTGAAGGTGATCGCGACGATCTGGCGCGCGTCCAGGCCGCGCTTTTCCACCAGGTGCGCGATCTTCTCGGTGATCACGCGGGTCTTGCCCGAGCCCGCGCCGGCAAGGACCAGCAGCGGACGGTCGGTGGTGGAGACGGCGGCGTGTTGCTGGGGGTTGAGCTGTTCGGACACCGGCGGGTCGCTTCCTCGGGACGCGGGCGCGTAAACTACCCCACGCGTCATTGATCATAAAGCCCCGCGGCGAGTTTCCCCGCGGGGACGTCGTGGAGGCAGCGTGTCGCAATCGTCCAGTGCCGACAAGCCGGGTGCTTCCGGGGACCTGCCAGCCCTGGATGCAGGAGGTTTCCATCACCGTCTGCAGGAGGTGCCGGGTGCGGCCGTGGTCCTCTTCACCCGGCGCGGATGCAGCGCCTGTCACGCGATGGGCGACGCCCTGCGGCGCTGGCAGGTGGACGCCGATCCCCCGGCGCTGTTCTGCGTGGATGCCGAGGTCGATACCGCGCTGGTGCGCGAGTTCGAGGTCTTCCACCTGCCGGCGCTGTTCGTGTTCGTCGATGGCGAGTACCACGGCCCGTTGCAGGCCCCGCCGCGCGTGCCGCTGCTGCGTGCGGCTCTGGAGGAACGCCTGCGCCAGCCGCCGGAGGAGGCGCCATGAGCGCGGTCGGCGAGGACAGCGGGGCGCGTGACTGGTGGCCGGCCGCCGAGTGCAGCGAGAGCCCGAATCAGGATGCGCGCCCGGCCGGGATGCAGCCGGAACTGATCGTGGTGCACGCGATCAGTCTGCCGCCGGGCGAGTTCGGCGGATCGCACGTCGAGGCCCTGTTCCACAACCGCCTGGACCCGGACGCGCATCCGTTCTTCGCCGGGATCCGTGACCTGCGGGTGTCGGCGCATGTATTCATCGACCGCGAGGGCCGGGCGACCCAGTTCGTTCCGTTCAGCCGGCGCGCCTGGCATGCCGGCGTTTCCACGTGGCGCGGGCGCGAGCGCTGCAACGATTTCTCCATCGGGATCGAACTGGAGGGGGACGACCATACCCCCTTCACCGCGGTGCAGTATGCCGAGCTGGCGGCGCTGATCCGCTGGCTGCGGGAGTATTTCCCGGCGATCGCCGCGGACGCCCTGGCGGGGCACAGCGACATCGCCCCGGGGCGCAAGACCGACCCCGGTCCTTGCTTTGACTGGGATCGGTTGCACGCCCTGCTGGGGAACCTCGAGCCATCGACCCCTGGTGAATCCACCCCTGGAGCAAGTAGATGATCGTCGACCTGATGCGACACGGAGAGCCCGCCGGTGGCCAGCGCTTTCGCGGCCACGGCTGCGACGACCCCCTGAGCGAGACCGGCTGGCGGCAGATGGAACGCGCCGCGGCCGCCGAGACCGGCTGGCAGCGGATCGTGACCTCGCCGCTGGCGCGCTGTCGCGCGTTTGCCGAACACCTGGCGGACGAGCGTGGTGTGGCGCTGTCGACGGCGCACGATCTGCGCGAGATCGGCTTCGGTGCCTGGGAGGGGCGCACGCGCGCCCAGTTGCAGGAAGAGCGTCCGGAGGAATACCGCGCCTTCTACGCCGACCCCGAGCACAACCGGCCGGAGGGGGCGGAGATGCTGGATGCGTTTCGTCAGCGGGTGGCGGCGGCCTTTGCCGAGAGCGTGGAAGCGCCCGGCCGGTCCGACGAACACGTGCTGCTGGTGGTCCACGCCGGCGTGATCCGCGCGCTGGTCGGCGGCGTAATGGCCGTACCGGACGGCCACCTGTTCCAGCTCGACTGCGACTACGCCAGCCTCACCCGGATCCATCGCCAGGCTGACCGCGGCTGGCGGCTGGCGTTCACCAACCGGGTCGTGGCGGACTGAGTCAGCCGGCGTTGCGCTTGCGCTTCGGGACCGCCTTCACCGACAGGTAGTAGTCGTTCTCGAGGATGTCGATCAGACGGTCGATGTTGGGGTGCCTGCCCGGGTTGGCGCGGGCGTCGTCGGCATGGCTGCCGTACATCAGCAGACCGGAATTGGCCGCCTTGGGGCCGATCCCGCCGAAATCCAGCGCCAGCTGGTAGTACACCTGCAGGGAGAGCTTCTGCCCCTCCTGGTTCTCGATGGTGGCGGTGGGGTTGTAGTCCTCGCCAAACAGTTCGAGGCGTTCGATATTGCTCACGTCGGGCAGTTTTTTGGACATGCCGGGCTCCTCGGATGAATCGCCGGCATTATCGGGGCTGCCCGGCCCGGCCACAACCGTCCGCAATCATGGCGGGTTCGTCGCGTCGTGCCGCTCCTGCTACGATAGCGGCTTTTCCCCGAGGACCGAGAACATGCAGGCAAGCCCGTTCCTGGAAGCCGCGCAGGCTGCGGCCGACGCCGCCGAGAAGGTGATCCGTCACTACTACGAACACGGCGTGGACGTTGAAACCAAGGCCGACGACACGCCGGTCACGCGTGCCGACGTGGAGAGCGAAGAGGCGATCCGCTCGATCATCCGCGAGCGCTTTCCGGATCACGGTTTCTACGGCGAAGAGACGGGCCAGTCGGACATGGACTCCGACTATGTCTGGCTGATCGACCCGATCGACGGCACCAAGAGCTTCGTGCGCCGCTACCCGTTCTTCTCCACCCAGATCGCGCTGATGTACAAGGGCGAGCTGATCCTGGGGCTGTCCAGCGGGCCGCAGTTCGGCGAGCGCGCCTGGGCCGAGAAGGGGCAGGGGGCGTTCCTCAACGGCGAGCGCATCGGCGTGGAGAAGGGCATCACCGCGGTGGATCGCGCGACCCTGTCCACCGGCAACCTGCGCTCGCTGGCGGCGCACGGTGACTGCTGGAACGCGCTGGGCGGGATCGTCGCCGAGGTCAACCGCGTGCGCGGTTACGGCGACTTTTACCATTACCATCTGCTGGCCCGCGGCAGCATCGATTGCATCGTCGAGTCGGACGTGAACATCCTCGACATCGCGGCCCTGGCCGTGATCGTGCGCGAAGCGGGCGGGACGTTCACCGACCTCGCCGGTGGCGAGCTGGACCTCGACACCAGCACGGTGCTGGCGGCGGGCACCCCCGAGCTGCACGCCACCCTCCGCGAGCGTCTCGCCTGGGGGTGACCCGCCGAGCTGGCTAGTCGAGCAGCCCGTGGCTGCGCAGCTTCTTGCGCAGGGTCGCGCGGTTGAGGCCGAGCACGGCCGCCGCGCGGCTCTGGTTGTGGCCACAGCGTTCCAGCACGCAGGCCAGCAGCGGGCGTTCGACCTCCTCCATCACCAGGGCGTAGAGGCCGTGGCTGGACTGTCCGTCCAGGGTGTCGAAATAGTCTTCCATGGCCTGATGGACGGACTGCGCGAGGACGCTGTCCGATTCCGGCTGTCCGGCCGGACCCTGTCCCGGCCATGTCGTCTGTCCGTTGCCGTCCTTGCGACGCGCGGGATTCCCGTTGCTGCTCATGCGGCCCTGTCCGAATCGTCCGCAGGCGAATCGCCTGATGGAAACATTGCCTCGAGGCGCCGGAGCTGTTCGCCGGCGTCCTCCAGGGCGAACAGTTCGGCCCGCAGTGCGCGGGTCTCTGCCTCGCCTCTCCCCAGCTGCTCAAGATACCAGCCGATGTGCTTGCGGGCGATACGCACGCCCTGATGCGGACCATATTGCCGGTGCAGGGCGGCGACGTGCTCGCGCATCAGCGCCGCGATGGACGCGGGGCCGGGTTCGTCCGGCAGGACCTCGCCGGCCAGCGCGGCGCGGATCCGTCCCGGCAGCCACGGGCGTCCCTGCGCGCCGCGCCCGATCATGATCCCGGTGGCGCCGGTGCGGGCAAGGGCCCGCCGGGCATCCTCGACGTCGCGGATGTCCCCGTTGGCCAGCACCGGCAGGTCCGTGGCGGCCACCACCCGGGCGATCGCCTCGTGATCGGCCGCGCCGCGATACCCCGCCGCCCGGGTACGACCATGCACCGTGAGCATCGCAATCCCGGCATCTGCGGCGATCCCGGCAATGGTTCCCGCGTTCATGCGTTCGGGGTCCAGGCCCAGGCGCATCTTCAGGGTGACCGGTACGCCGGCGTTGTCGGTGAGGGCCTGCAGCAGCTCGCGGACCAGCCCGGTGTCGCCCATCAGCGCCGAACCGGCGGCGCGGCTGCAGACCTTCTTGGCCGGGCAGCCCAGGTTGAGGTCGATGATATCGGCACCGCGGGCGACGTTTTCACGCGCTGCGTCGGCCAGGGCCCCGGGCTCGTTGCCCAGCAGCTGGACGATGCGCGGTGACGGTTCGGCCGCGTGATCCAGGCGGTGCCGGCTCTTGGCGCTGTCCCACAGGTTTTGCTGCGAGGTGACCATCTCCGAGACCGCCGCGCTGGCCCCCAGGCGGCGCGCGAGCAGGCGGAAAGGCCGGTCGCTGACCCCGGCCATGGGCGCGAGGAAGACCGGCGGGTCGGAGAAATGGTGGCGGCCGAGCTGCATGCCGTCAGTTTAGCAGCCCGCACGCCCGGCGCAGGAATCCGCGTCAGCGGGGGCGGACGTGGACCCCGCTCAGGCGCGGGTGCTCGGTGCGTATGCGCAGGGCGACGGGCCAGGGTCGGTGGGCGGCCATTTGCGGAGGGGGATCACCGTCCGGGGCATAGACCCGCGGATGGATGCGCTCGCGGGCATGGGTGCGGCCCAGAGTGTCCGACAGGGCAATATCCAGCAGCGGCCAGGCCTGAGCGCGTGATTCTCGGTTGTAGAGCTCGAAGATGAGCCAGCGGCCGCTGCCGGCGCCGGCCGGGTGCAGCGAAGGAGTGGAGACACGAACGGACTCGGGCGCGCGATGGGCGCGTTCGGGGCAGTGCAGGCGCTCGCACAGCGAGGTCCGCAGGGTCTCCAGCGCGGGTTCTTGCGTGATGGCGCGTGGCGGGAAGGCCAGCAACTGGAAGATCAGCCCCAGCAGGAGGAGGCTTGCCAGCGCGGCACCGCCGAAACGGGTCCGGTGTGCGCTTCGGGCGGGTCGTATCTGCGGGCCGTCCGGGCGCCCCGGAGCCCCCCGGGCGGGACGCTCGCGCTCCGGCTCGGGATCGGGGGCTGCGGGGGGGCGCGTGGACGGTTCCGGGTACGGCACGGAGCGCGCGGACTGGGTGTCGGGAGATCCGACGGTCGGGTGCGAAAGGGTGGGCGCTCCTTCGTCCGGCCTGCCGGGGGCGGCGGGGACCGGCTGCAGGCCGGCCCCGTTTGCGGGTTCGCCCGCCGGGGCGATCTCCAGAGCGGGGAACCAGGCGAACGCACGGCCGCAGGCCTCGCAGCGGACCCGTGCGTGGTGCGCGTTGCCGGGCGGGCGGGCCACCACATGGGCAACGCTGCAATGCGGGCAGCGGACCAGCATTACGCGGCAGGCCGTCCGGCCGGTGGGTCAGCGGCGGCGGCCGTCCAGCAGGGCCCAGCCATCGCGGGAATCGCGGACACCGATGTCGAAAGCATGGGCATAGGCCTCCATGACCTCTTCCGCCTGACGATCCAGCAGTCCGGCCATCAGGATGCGCCCGCCGGGACGGGTGGCCGCGGTGAGCTCCGGGGCCAGCTCGATCAGCGGGCGCGTGAGGATGTTGGCCAGCACCAGATCGGAGCCGCCCTCGGGCAGCGGGTGATCGGTGAGCCCGGCCTGCAGACGGTCGCTGCCGATGCCGTTGGCGGCCGCGTTGGATTCGGTGGCCTGGACCGCCTGGGGATCGTTGTCGATCCCGAGGGCGTGGCGCGCCCACAGCTTGAGGGCGGCGATCGCGAGGATCCCGGAGCCGCAGCCGTAGTCCAGCACCTCGAGGTCACGCGGCGGGTCCTCGGCCAGCGCGGTCAGGCACATGGCGGTGGTCGGGTGGTTGCCGGTGCCGAAGGCCAGGCCGGGGTCGAGGTGCACGAAGACCCCGTCCTTCACGTCCGGCTGTTCCTCCCAGGACGGCACGATCCACAGCGGACCGCCGCAGTGGATGGCCTCCAGCCCGTCCAGGCCCGCGCGTACCCAGTCCTGGTCGGTGATGTCGGTGACCTGGAGTTCGGACGGGGCGGGGTCGCGCTGGAGCATCGAGGCCGAGGCCAGCTCCGCCGCGGTGCGGTCGGAGAACACGGCCTTCAGGCGGATGTCCGACCATAGCGGGTGGGTGCCCGGTGGCGGCTCGAACAGGGGTTCGTCGGCGGCATCGAACAGTTCCACGCTGACCGCACCCAGTTCGAACAGCAGCTCCTCCAGGGCCTCGGCATCGCCGGGTTCGGCCCGGCATTCCAGTTCGGCAAGACTCATGCGGCCCTCAGTGTGCCTTCAGTTTCTTTTCCAGGTAGTGGATGTCGGTGGCACCCCGCTGGAAGTTGGCGTCGTTCATCAGATCGGAGTGCAGGCTGATGTTGGTGCGGATGCCGTCGACGATGATTTCGCCGAGGGCACCGCGCATGCGCGCGATGGCGATGTCGCGCGTGGTGCCGTGGGCAATCAGCTTGCCGACCATGGAGTCGTAATGCGGCGGGACCGCGTAGCCGTTGTAGATATGCGTGTCCATGCGGATCCCGGGGCCGCCCGGCGCGTGATACTGCTGGATGGTGCCGGGGCTGGGGACGAAGGTTGTGGGGTCCTCGGCGTTGATGCGGCACTCGATCGCATGGCCGTGGATGGTGACGTCGTCCTGGGTAATGCCCAGCGGTTCCCCGGCGGCGATGCGGATCTGCTCACGCACCAGATCGATGCCGGTGACCTCCTCGGTCACCGTGTGCTCGACCTGCAGCCGGGTGTTCATCTCGATGAAGAAGAACTGGCCGTCCTCGTACAGGAACTCGAAGGTCCCGGCGCCGCGATAGCCGATCTCCTGGCAGGCGCGGATCAGGCGTTCGCTCATGTCGCGGCGCTGTGTGTCGGTGATCTCCGGGGCCGGGGCCTCCTCGATCACCTTCTGGTGGCGCCGCTGCATGGAGCAGTCGCGCTCGCCCAGGCACACCGCGTTGCCGTGGGTGTCCGCGAGGATCTGGAACTCCACGTGGCGCGGGCGCTCGAGGAATTTCTCCATGTACAGGGTGTCGTCACCGAAGCCCTGACGGGCCTCGTTGCGGGTCAGGGAGATCGCGTTGAGCAGCGCGCCCTCGGTATGCACCACGCGCATCCCGCGGCCACCGCCGCCGGCGGCGGCCTTCACGATGACCGGGTAGCCGATCTCGCGGGCCAGCTGCAGGTTGGCGTCGGGGTCCTCGCCCAGCGCGCCACCGGAGCCCGGCACGCAGGGCACCCCGGCGGACAGCATGGCCTGCTTGGCCGAGACCTTGTCGCCCATCAGGCGGATGGTCTCGGCACGCGGGCCGATGAAGGCGAAGCCGCTGGATTCGACCCGTTCGGCGAAATCGGCATTTTCCGACAGGAAGCCGTAGCCCGGATGAAGGGCGCCGGCGTCGGTGACCTCGGCCGCGGCGATCAGCGCCGGGATGTTGAGATAGCTCTCGTTCGAGGGGGCGGGGCCAATGCAGACCGACTCGTCGGCCAGGCGTACGTGCTTGAGGTCGCGGTCGGCGTCGGAGTGCACGGCCACGGTGGCGATGCCCATCTCGCGGCAGGTGCGCAGTACCCGCAGGGCGATTTCGCCGCGATTGGCGATCAGGATTTTTTCAAACATGCTCGGACCTGTGTTCGGCGAAGACGGTGAAGGCTCACGCGATGATGAACAGCGGCTGGCCGTATTCCACCGGGTTGCCGTTCTCCACCAGGATCTGGCGGACGGTGCCGGCCTGGTCCGCTTCCAGCGGGTTGAGCATCTTCATCGCCTCGATGATGCACAGGGTGTCGCCCACCTCCACCTGCTGTCCGACCTCGACGAACGGCGTGGCACCGGGGCTGGGGGCGCGGTAGAAGGTGCCGACCATGGGCGCGGTCACGCGGTGGCCCTCGAGTTCCGCGGGCTCTTCCGAGCCCGCTTCCTCGGCCGCGGCCGAGGGAGCGGGCGGTGCGGGCGGCGGCGCGGCGGCCGGCATCGGTGCGGGCTGTGCCTGGGGGACGCCCCCGGGCGAGCGGGTGATGCGCACCGACTCCTCGCCCTCGTTGATCTCGATTTCGTGGATCCCGCTCTCCTCGAGCAGGTCGATCAGTTTCTTGACCTTGCGGATATCCATGGGTGCCTATGACTCCTTGATGGCTGCAATCGCCGCGTCCAGCGCCAGCCGGTAGCCCCGGGGGCCGAAACCGGCCAGGGTAGCGGCGGCGACGTCGGCCAGCAGCGATGTCTGCCGGAACGCCTCGCGGGCATGGACGTTGCTGATATGGATCTCGTAGAACGGGATCGCGACCCCCAGCAGGGCGTCACGCAGGCTGACGCTGGTGTGGGTCAGTCCGCCCGGGTTGATCAGGATACGGCGCACGTCCTCGCCCGGCGCCGCGTGGATGCGGTCGATCAGGGCGCCCTCGTGATTGCTCTGAAAGCAGTTCAGGCGGATCCCCGCCTCGTGCGCCCGGTTCTCCAGATCCGCCTCGATGTCCGCCAGCGTGGCATGGCCATAGCGCTCCGGCTCCCGCTGTCCGAGCAGGTTCAGGTTGGGGCCGTTGAGCAGCAGGATGGTGGCCATGACGGGAATCGGCGGCGATCCGGACGTGAATGGGGGCGAACGCGCCGGAACATGCCGGCGAATCCATGGCCGCGATTCTGCCGCAGGGCGCGCGGGGTGTCCAGCACCTTCGCCGTGCGCCGGAGCGTGCCCGCGCGGGTCAGAGGTATTGCTCCAGCCAGCCGTTCAGGTCGTTTTCGGTAACCTCGCCGCGGTGGGTCTCGCGCACGGTCCCGTCACGATCGATGACCACGGTGTAGGGCAGGGCCCCGATCCGGTTGCCGTATTCGGTCTGGATCTGCATGGCCTCGTCCTGCCCGATCAGGATCGGGAATTCGATGCCGTAGGTGGCGACGAACTGCTCGGTGGCCGACTGTTCGTCCACCGCGACCGCGACGATGTTGAAGTCCTCGTCCCGGTATTCTTCCCAGGTTTCCTGAAAGAGCGGCATTTCCTTCTTGCAGGGCGGGCACCAGGTGGCCCAGAAGTTGAGTACCACCAGGTCGTCGTCCCACTGGTTGAAGGCCTGCTCCTCGCCGTCCAGGTCCGGCAGGGTGAAGTCGACGCGCGACTCGCCGGTCGGGGTGTCCTCCGGCCCCGCGACGTCGGCGGCATCGACATCCGGGTCGCCGCCGGTCGCGGTGTCGCCGGACCGGTCGTTATCCAGGCAGGCGGTCAGGGCCGGGGCGCACAGCCCGATGGCCAGTGCCAGCCACCAGCGGTTCCCGTTCACGGGCGCACCCCCAGGGCATTGTCCAGGTGCTCGAGGAAGGCCTCGGCGTTGAGGTAACCGACGCGGCGAAACTGCGGCAGCGGTTCGCCGTCGCGGTCGTAGAAGACCATCGCCGGCGGGCCGAACAGCTCGAAGTGCTGCATCAGTTCGCGGTGCTCCGAGGTGTTGTCGGTGACGTCGGCCTTCAGCAGATGGACATCCGCGGTGGCGCGGATGACCTGCGGGTCCTGGAAGGTGGTGCGTTCCAGGCGTACGCAGTCCACGCACCAGTCGGCATAGAAGTCCACGAACACCGGTTCGCCGCGTGAGGCGGCCTCCGCCACCTCCCGTTCGAGGTCTTCCAGGCTGTCGATGTAGGTGAACTCCATCTCCGTCGGTCCGCCGTCCGCGGTGGTGACGGCGGGCTGACTGAGGGTGGCCAGCGGGCGGGTCATGTCCTTGCCGCCGGTGGCCGCCCCCAGCATCAGCAGGATGCCGTAGATCAGGATCACCAGGCCGAGCCCCTTCCACAGGGTGTGCCAGCCGGACTTGCCTTCGGGCAGACTCTGCAGCGCCCCCATGTACACCGCGACCACGATGAACAGGGTAGCCCACAGGAACATCGCCACTTCGCCCGGGATGACCCGTTCCAGCAGCCAGATGCCCATGGCCAGCAGGCCCACGCCGAACACCGCCTTGATGGTATCCATCCACGGGCCGGCCTTCGGCAGCAGGCGTCCGGCCGAGGTGCCGATCGCCAGCAGGGGGGCGCCCATGCCCATGCTCAGGGAGAACAGCGCGATCCCGCCCAGCACGGCGTCGCCGGTCTGGCTGATGTAGAGCAGGGCCCCCAGCAGCGGCGCGGTGACGCACGGCCCGACGATCAGGGCCGAGAGAAAGCCCATGACACCGGCGCCGAACAGGGTGCCGCCCTCCTGGCGATTGCTGATGTTCGACAGCTTGCTCTGCACGCCCGCGGGCATCTGCAGGTCGTAGAAGCCGAACATCGACATCGCCAGCGCGACGAAGATGGCGACGAAGGTGCCGATAATCCAGGGATTCTGGAAGGCGGCCTGCAGGTTGGCCCCGGCCATGCCCGCCAGCACCCCGGCCACGGTATAGGTGAGCGCCATCGCGAGCACGAACACCAGCGAGATGAAGAACGCCTTGCGGGTGTTCATCTCCTTCTGGCCGAGGATGATGTTGGACAGGATCGGGATCATCGGGAACACGCAGGGCGTGAAGGTCAGCAGCAGGCCGAAGCCGAAGAACGCCAGGGCCACCAGCCACACGCGCCCGTCGGCCAGCTGCGCCGCGATGCGGTCCTGTTCCGAGGCCGGCGGGGCGACGGCGTCCTCGTCCTCGGGTGCGGCTTCGCCTTCATCGGGCATGGCCGACGGGTCGGCCTCCTCGGCCAGATCGGAGGCAAAGCTGACCGCGACCTCCTGGGTCAGCGGCGGGTAGCAGATACCCGCGTCCGCACAGCCCTGGTAGTCCACCGCCAGCACGATGTCGGCGACGTCGTCGGCATCGCGCTGCACCGGCACCAGGATCTCCACCTCGTCGCGGAAGATGCGGGTCTCGCCGAAGAACTCGTCTTCGTGCAGTTCGCCGTCCGGCGGGCTGATGTTGCCCAGCTCGATGCCTTCCCCTTCGGCGACGCGCACGTCCAGCTGGTCGCGGTAGAGATAGTAGCCGTCGGCGATGTCGAAGCGCAGCACCACGGCGTTCTGGCTGATCGCCTCGGCGGAGGCGGCGAACGCATCCTCGGGGTCGAGCAGGTCCTCGTCCCCGGCGAGGTCGCCGGACATCTGGCCGAGCTCGTCCAGTGCGCCTTCCCCGGCCGCCGCGGTGTCGGCCTCGGCGTCACCCGGCAGGCCCGGCAGGGTGATCGACACGGTCTGGAAATGCGGCGGGTAACAGATGCCGGCATCCGCGCAGCCCTGCGAGCGTGCGGTCAGCTCGATGGTCTCGTTTTCGGCGGCCAGTACCGGCAGCTCGATGCTGACCTCGCCGCGATAGGTCTCGACCCGCCCGAAGAACTCGTCTTCCTTGATCTCGCCGTCCGGGATCGCCGGATCGCCCAGTTCCAGGCCGGGGCTTTCCGGTTCGAACTCGAACTGCTCGCGGTACATGTAGTACTCGTCCGCGATGTCCCAGGTCAGACGGATGGTGGATTCATCCACCGCCTCGGCACTGATCGCGAAGGCGTCGTCCGGGTCGAGCAGGTCGTCGTCCATGCCGAACTGTGCCGCGGCCACTCCGGGCAGCAGCAACAGCGCGGTGAACAGGGCGGCAAGCCAGTAACGGAGGTTCATCGGGTGCATTCGCGGATCCAGTTCAGGTAGTCGGGCAGTCCGTCCTCGATCGGCAGGGCGATGATTTCGGGCGTGTCGTACGGATGTTGATCGTGCAGGGTGGCCCGAAGTTCGGGCCAGGCCTCGCGCGAGGTCTTGATCAGCAGGGTGACTTCGCTGTCGACCTCGATGCGGCCCTGCCACTGATAGATCGAGCGGCCGGGCGGGAGCATGTGCACGCAGGCGGCGCGGCCGGCCTCGACCAGGTGGCCGGCCAGGCGTTCGGCGGCGTCGGCATCGTCCAGCGTGGTGATGACCAGCCAGGCCGGTGCGGGGTCGGGTTCGCTCATGGTGAAGTGCGTCCTCCTGGTTCAGTCCGGATGCTCATTCCAGGCCGAGTTCGATCCGTGCCGCCTGGCCCGCCCGCGGGGCGAGGCCCTCCGGGGGCGTGAACTCGACCCGCAGACGATAGGCGGGGGCGTCCTCTTCGCCGCTGCGCTCCCAGTCCACGTGCTCCACCCGGCCGTCGACGCGGGTGTCGTTCAGGATGACGGTGACCGGGTGCCCGGGTTCCAGGCGTGCGGCGGTATCCGCGTCCACGCGGCCGCGTGCATGCATCGGGTCGTCGCGTCCGATCACCGCGAGAACCGGCGGAACCAGCGCGGGGTTCACGTATTCGTTGCGGGTGACGTCCAGGCGCAGCACGCGGCCCTCTCCGGGCGCGGCGATCTCGGTGTCGTGCACGTCCGCGCGGGCCTGGCGGACCCGGGCGCGGGCCTCGGTCAGGCGCGATTCGGCCGCGGTGTGGTCGATTCGGGCCAGTTCCAGTTCGCGCTCGGCGATCAGGGTCTGGTCGTACAGGTCGCGGGCCTTGCGCAGTTCGCGTTCGGTTTCCGAGGCTTCCAGCTCCAGGCGTTCGACCTCGGCCTGCGCTGCGGACAGTTCCGCACGGGCCCGGCGATCGTCGATGCGGAACAGGGTGTCATCTTCCATCACCCGGTCGCCGGGCCGGACCCCGATCTCCCGGACCTGGCCCGCGACGGGCGCGGTGATCCGGTACTGCTCGCTCCAGGCGAGCTCCGCGTCCACAGTCTGGGCGCCCGCGGCCGGGCTCAGCAACAAGAGCGCGAGGCTCGCGCCGATCGCTCGCCGGGTGGTGTGTGGGATGGTGTGAATGCGGGTGTTCATGGGGTCCCTCCAAAGGCGGTGGCGTCGGCGGCGAACGGACTCAGGTCTTCGCGGCCGGTCAGCAGGGCAAGGCGTTCGTAGGCGAGGGCCAGCTCGAATTCGGTGCGGGCATTGAAATGCGCGGCCGCGCTCTGCTGGACCATGGAGTCGCCGAGGTCGGCCTCGTCTTCCATCTGATAGAGATAGCGAGCCCGGCTGATGTAGAGGTCGCGGTAGTCCATGCGTGCCAGCGCCTCGTCCCGCTGTACCTCCAGGGTCCGGATTTCGTGAACCAGTTCACGCACCCGGTTGCGGGCCCGGATCATGGCGTGGTCGCGTTCGGCCTCGGCTTCCCGGCGCTGGGCCACCGCGCGGCCGACGCGGGCATCGCCGCGGCGCCCCTCGAACAGCGGGACCTCCAGTACCAGCGCGGCGGCGAAGGGGTTGCGGTCTCCGCCGAACTCCTTGTTCCAGTAGCCGGTCTCGGCCTCGGCATACAGCCGGGGACGGCTTTCACTGCGGGCCGCCTGCACGCGGCCGGTGGCGGCCTCGACCCGCTGGCGTTCGGCGGCCAGGGCCGGGCTGCCGGACTCCAGGTCCGCCAGCAGGCTGCGCAGCTCCGGAAGCTCGGGCAGGTCCAGCGGCAGCGGCGGGCCGAGGACGTCGGCCGGCGGGCGTCCGCGGTGATGCAGGGCCTCGGCCAGCTCCGCGCGGCTGCGCTGCTGGCGGTACAGCGAGCGTTGCCGCTGGGTGAAGTGTTCCTGGTAGTCCGCTTCCGCCTCGAACAGGTCGATGTCGGAGACCTGGCCCAGCTCGTTGCGCTCCTGCATGCGTTCGAGTGTTACGAATGCGGAGGCCATCGCTTCGGTGTCTCGGGCGAAGGCCAGATCGGCGAGGACCACGTCGAAGTAGCGCTCCAGGACCTCCAGGCGGTGTCGGGCGAACGCCAGCCACTCCTCCTGGCGCGCGGCCTCCAGCGCGCTGGCCCCGGCCTCCTCGCGCGCCCGGGAGTGGCCGAAGTCGCTCAGCAGCTTGCGCGCGACCAGGGTCGCCCGCGAGTCGTTGTTGCGGTCGTCGGCGATGTTGTCGTTGGGCTCGATCCAGCGGGCTTCCAGCCGCGCGTCCACGCGCAGGTCACGGTCGGCGCGCGTGGCTTCCAGCTCCGCTTCGGCCGCTTCGCGTCGGGCGCGGGCCTGCTGCACGCGGGGGTGCATCGCATTCACCGCCTCGATGGCATGCTGCAGCCGCAGGGGCTGGGGCAGCGGCTCGATGTCCGGCACCACCTCGGCCGACGCGGGACCGCCCGTGCCGACGGCCAGCACGAGGCACGCCGTCAGGAGGGCGCCGGCACGGCGCCCCCGGACAGGGAGACGAGGAGTCATGTCCGCTCCTTTGCGTTCAGCGGCCGCGCTGCTCGCGGCGGAAGCGATTGAAGTTGGTTTCTTCGTGGTGCCCCTCGGCGACAAAACGCCCCAGGGTCAGGAATTCGTCCGCATCGCGGGTGGCCCCGGTAAAGCGGTGGACCGGTTCGCCGTCCAGGTCGAAGAACTGAAAGACCGGCGTGGCGCGCACACGGAAGTCGCGCGTGGCGAAATCGGCCATCCGCCGGGTCTCGCCGTCGAAGTTGGTGATCTCGACGTCGCCTTCGATGTCCACGCTGAAGATGGCGAAGTGTTCGCGGTAGTAGTCCTGCACCTGCGGCTGATTGAGTACCTGGTTCTTCATCCGATGACAGAACGGACAGGCATCCATCTCGAAGAAGATCAGGATGCCCTTCTTGCCTTCCTCGCGGGCGAGCTCGAGCTCCTCCTGGAAATCGCCGAAGGTCGGCTGGAAGAAGTGTTCTTCCGGATCACGCGGGTCGTCCTGGGCGACGGCCGTTCCGGCCAGCATGAACGCGAGGGTCAGCAGCAGGACCGGAATCACTCGTTGGGACAGCGGGCTGCGTTTCATGTGGCCTCCTTTCTCCGGTGGGCGTCTTCTGTCATTGAGACGCAGGGGAGGGTCGCTAAATTCCGGGGTCACGGCAAGGGAACCCGGCCGAATCGACACCCGTACCCGTGACGTGCTCCAATGATCCCCTCTTTGTCGAATCCTCCTCGCGATGCGCAATCCCCTGTTACCGCTTCTGGTCTTTCTCGGTTTCATCCTGCTCGAGATCTTCGGGTTCGCCTGGGTCGGGGATGCCGTCGGTGCGCTCGCCACAGTGGCGCTGGTCGTGGCGACCGCGGTCGGCGGGATCGTGCTGTTCCGGGTGCAGGGTTTCTACCACTGGCGGCGGCTGCAGCAGAGCCTGGCGCGCGGCGAGGTCCCTGCGCGCGGCCTGCTGGAGGGCTGGCTGCTGATGGCGGCCGCGGTGCTCCTGCTGGTCCCGGGGTTCTTCTCCGATGCGGCCGGCGCGGTGCTGCTGGTGCCACCACTGCGCCGGTTGATTGCCGCGGGCATCCTGCGCCGCGGTCTGGTGCGGGCGCGGAGCGGCCCGTTCCAGGGGCCCGGCCATGATGCCGGCGGCCCGATCGAGGGCGAGTTCCGCCGGCACGATGACGAGGCCGGCGGCCGCGACGTGCTCGACCACGATTCCGGCGACGACGATCGGCGTCGCTGAGGGGAATCCCCGGCCCCTCCCGGACGCGTTTCCGTGCTCTTGACTCGTGTTCGTTCGCCCCTATGATTAGCACTCGTTGCGGGTGGCTGCTAACAGGGCATCCATCCGGTTCCCTCAGACCCCTGTTATGAACAGACAGAAAGGAGTTTCCACCATGAATCTGCGGCCTTTGCACGATCGCGTGATTGTGAAGCGCATGGAAGAAGAACGCACCACGCCCGGCGGCATCGTGATCCCGGATTCGGCGGCCGAAAAGCCGATCCGCGGTGAAGTTGTGGCCGTGGGCAACGGCAAGATCCTGGAGAACGGCGAGAAGCGCGCGCTGGACATCAAGGCCGGCGACAAGGTGCTGTTCGGCAAGTACTCCGGCACCGAGGTCAAGGTCGACGGCGAAGAAGTCCTGGTGATGCGCGAAGACGACATCATGGCCGTCATCGAGGGCTGAGCCCGCATTCGCGTCACGTAGTTTTATTCAATTTCAGGAGCAGAATCCGACATGAGTGCAAAAGAAGTCCGCTTTGGCAACGATGCCCGTACCCGCATGGCCAAGGGTGTGAACACCCTCGCCAACGCCGTGAAGGTCACCCTCGGTCCGAAGGGCCGCAACGTGGTGCTCGACAAGGCCTTTGGCGCCCCGACCGTGACCAAGGACGGCGTGTCCGTGGCCAAGGAAATCGAGCTGGAAGACAAGTTCGAGAACATGGGCGCCCAGCTGGTCAAGGAAGTCTCCTCGCAGACCTCCGACAGCGCCGGTGACGGCACCACCACCGCGACCGTGCTGGCCCAGTCCATCGTGCACGAAGGCATGAAGGCCGTGACCGCCGGCATGAACCCGATGGACCTCAAGCGTGGCATCGAGAAGGCCGTGACCTCCGCCACCGAAGAGCTGAAGAACCTGTCCAAGCCGTGCACCGAGCACAAGGCCGTGGCCCAGGTCGGCTCCATCTCCGCCAACTCGGATACCGCCGTGGGCGAGATCATCGCCGACGCGATGGACAAGGTCGGCAAGGAAGGCGTGATCACGGTCGAGGAAGGCTCCTCGCTGGAGAACGAACTGGACGTGGTCGAAGGCATGCAGTTCGACCGCGGCTACCTCTCGCCGTACTTCGTCAACAACCAGCAGAGCATGAGCGCCGAACTGGATGACGCCTACATCCTGCTGGTCGACAAGAAGATCTCCAACATCCGCGAACTGCTGCCGGTGCTGGAAGGCGTCGCCCAGAACAGCAAGCCGCTGCTGATCATCGCCGAGGACATCGAAGGCGAGGCCCTGGCCACGCTGGTGGTCAACGCCATGCGCGGCATCGTCAAGGTCGCCGCGGTGAAGGCCCCGGGCTTCGGTGATCGCCGCAAGGCCATGCTGCAGGACATCGCCGTGCTGACCGGCGGCCAGGTGATCTCCGAAGAGGTCGGCCTGTCGCTGGAGAAGGCCACGGTGGAAGATCTGGGCCGCGCCAAGAAGGTGCAGGTGTCCAAGGAAAACACCACCATCATCGACGGCATGGGCAACAACGACGACATCCAGGGTCGTGTCGCCCAGATCCGCAAGCAGATCGAGGAAGCCACCTCCGACTACGACAAGGAAAAGCTGCAGGAACGCGTGGCCAAGCTGGCCGGCGGTGTTGCGGTGATCAAGGTCGGCGCGGCCACCGAGGTCGAGATGAAGGAGAAGAAGGCGCGCGTCGAGGACGCCCTGCACGCCACGCGTGCGGCGGTCGAGGAAGGCGTGGTGCCCGGCGGTGGTACCGCCCTGCTGCGGGCCTGCAATGCCATCCGCGACCTCAAGACCGACAACGAGGAGCAGAACGCCGGTATCAACATCGCCCGCCGCGCGATGGAAGAGCCGCTGCGCCAGATCGTCTACAACACCGGTGACGAGCCGTCCGTGGTCCTCAACCAGGTGCTGGAAGGCGAGGGCAACTACGGCTACAACGCCGCAACCGGCGACTTCGGCGACATGATCGACATGGGCATCCTGGATCCGACCAAGGTGACCCGTTCGGCGCTGCAGAACGCGGCATCGGTCGCGGCCCTGATCATCACCACCGAGGCGATGGTGGCCGATCTGCCGAAGAGCGACGACAACGCCGGCGGTGGCGGCGGTGACGACATGGGCGCCATGGGCGGCATGGGCGGCATGGGAGGCATGGGTGGCATGATGTAATGCCGGCCCGGCTTCACCGGCCAGCCCCCGGGACCCCGCTTCGGCGGGGTCTTTTTGATGGAGTCGACGTCAAAATGTCTCATGTATGGCACAGCGTTGTGACACCGAGACAGAATCCACGTTTGATTGCGTGCAAAACCGTGAATGGTGTGCCACTATCAAGGCGATGTGGAGGGTCCGGGCCGTGAGCCGTCCTTCCGTCCGGATAGGGCCGGGATCGGTGTGCAGGCGTCGCTTCCTGAATTCCCGCAATCCGTCGTCATCGTTTCTCCAAGGAGGCAAAGAATGAATCAGAAGCTTGTCAAGAACCTGCTGGCCGCCTCGGTGGCCTCGCTCATGTTCGGCGCGGCCGGCCAGGCCGTGGCGGGCAGCCACTCCACCCCCGCCGCCAACGTCACCGACTCCTCCGGTGCCGTGGTCATCGACGGTTCCGGCGAGTGCGTGCGCACCTCGAGCTGGGCGCCCGAGTACGTGCGCCATTCGCAGTGCGCCGGCTACATCGAAGAAACCGCCGAAGCGCCCGAGCCGGATCCGGAACCCGCTCCGGCCCCGAGCCCCGAGCCGGAATTCGAAACCACGACCCTGAGCGCCGAAGTGCTGTTCGAATTCGACAGCGCCGAGCTGCGTTCCGAAGGCCGTGCCGAGCTGCGTGACCTGGTGGCCGACCTGACCGCCGACGGTGCCTCCTACACCTCCGTGCTGGTTGAAGGTCACACCTGCACGATCGGTCCGGCGGACTACAACCAGGGCCTGTCCGAGCGTCGCGCGCAGACCGTGGCGGACTTCCTCGCTTCCGAGGGCATCCGCGAGAGCGACATCGAGTCCATGGGGCATGGCGAAGACCGTCCCACCGCGGACAACTCCACCCGTGAAGGCCGCGAGGCCAACCGTCGCGTGGAAGTGACCTCCGACGTGGAGCGCCGGGTCGACTGATCGACCCCGCTCCGGATCGGAGTGCCGGACCCCCGGCCGCTTTCGCGGTCGGGGGTTTTTTTGTGTACGCTCCCGGAAAATCGCGATGACCGCCGAGCGCGCGTCGTCCGCTGCCGCGACAGGGAGGGTCATGCCAAGCGCATTCCGCCGGGGTCCGAATTCGCGCCGTACCATCTGCTTCCGGTCGGACGCGGCTTTCTTTGCGCTCGCCTGGCTGCTGGCCGGGCTGCTGCTGTCGGCCGTCCCCGCGCACGCTGCGGACGAGCCGTGGCGGGTGGCCGTGGCCGAGACGGGCTGGCCCCCGTTCGAGTATCTCGACCATCGGGGCGAGTGGTCCGGGCTGACCTCGGATTACCTGCGCCTGATCGCCCAGCGCCAGGGTCGTGAGCTGGAGACCGTGGTGGTCCCGGACTGGGACGCGGTCCTGGAGGCGGTGGAGACCGGAGACGCGGACGTCGCGGGCTCCTTCGCGCGGGTCGAGGGCCGCGCCGAAGCGCTGAACTACACCGAAAGCTATGTCGACAATCCCGTCGTTCTGGTCACCCGGCGGGACACGGAGGACCTGCGCCGTCTGGAGGACCTCGCGGGCCGCAGCCTCGCGGTCGAATGCGGTCACGCCCTGGATCAGCTGATCCCCGACGCCCATCCGCAGATCGATCTGCAGCGTTTTGCGGACGCCGAGACCGCGCTGCGGGCCGTGGCGACCGGCGAGGTGGAGGCATGGGCCGGCAGCCTGCTGGTGATGGCCTGGGTCGCGGAACGCCATGGCCTCGCCAACCTGCAGGTGCGCGGGCCACTGCCCTTCGCCACCGGTTCGCTGCGTTTCGTGACCGGGCCGGAGGATGCGGCGCTGCGGGATACGCTCGACCGGGAACTGGAGGCGATGGATGATCGCACCCACGCCGAGCTTCGGCGTCCGTGGATGGCGGACGCAGTGACGGCCTGGGGCACCGGACGGCTGGTCGAGCTGACCGACGAGGAGCGCGCCTGGCTGGGCGAGCACGGCGCAATCCGCTACGCCGCCACCCCGGACTGGCCGCCGTTCGACGACCTCGGCCCCGAGGGCCAGCATCGGGGGATCAGCGCGGACTTCCTCCGGCACGTGGCGGAACGCACCGGGCTGGTCTTCGAGCATGTCCCGGTGGAATCCTGGAGCGAGGCCGTGCGCCTGTTCCGGGACGGCGAGGTCGATTTGCTGACCAGCGTGCAGCAAACCCCGGAACGCGATGAATTCATGGACTTCACCCGTCCCTATCTGGAGATCCCGCTGGCGCTGGTGACCACGGTGGACGGCCCGTCCGTCGGCTCACTGTCGGATCTGGCGGGTCGGCGGGTCGCGGTGCTGGCCGATTCGGGGATGCTGGCCGATCTGCGGCGTGAGCAGCCGGACGCGGAGATTGTCGAGCGCCCCTCCACCGATGCGGTGCTGCGGGCGGTGGCCGATGGCGACGCCGAGGTCGCGCTGGACAACCTGCTCGTGGTGGCGGGGCCGGTCAGGGCGCGCTACGCCGGACTGCTGGAGGTCGCTTCCACCGTCGAGGGCGCGGACGAGCGCCTGCGCCTCGCGGTGCAGCCCGGCGAGGAGCGCCTGCGCGAGATCCTCGACCGGGGACTGGACAGCGTGACCCCGGCCGAGGCGGCGGCGATCCAGCAGCGCTGGACCACGATCACCATCGAAGAGGACATCGACTGGGGGCGGGCCCTGCGGCTGGCCGCCCTGGTCGCCGGGGTCGCCCTGGTGATCCTTGCCATCGTGCTGTATTTCAATCGCCGCCTGCGCCGGGCCTATGCCGATCTGGAGGCCGCCCAGGCGCAGCTGGTCGAATCGGAGAAGATGGCGGCACTGGGTTCCCTGGTGGCCGGCGTGGCACACGAGATCAACACCCCGCTGGGCGTGGCGATGACCACGGATTCGCAGCTCAAGTCGGATCTGGACACGTTGCAGCGGCGCTACACCGCGGGCGAGATGACCCGTTCCGATCTGGAGCGGCTGCTGGAACGCGCGCGTGAAGGCCACGACATCGTGGCCTGGAACCTCGAACGCGCCGCCGGTCTGGTGCGCGACTTCAAGCAGGTGGCGGTGGACCGCCAGCGCGACGAACGGCGCGAATTCGAACTGCGCGGCTTTGTCGACGAGGTGCTGCACGGGCTGTCACCGCGTCTGTCCCGCGCCGGGATCGAGGTGGCGAACGCGATTCCGGAAGGCGTGATCCTTGATTCCTGGCCGGGGTCCCTGTCGCAGATCCTGACCAACCTGCTGATCAACGTCGAGGAGCATGCCTGTCCGGAGGGCTGCCGGGTATGGCTGCGTGGCCGGGTGCAGGACAACGATTGGGTGGAGATCGAGTGCGCCGACGAGGGGCAGGGCATGGATGCCGCGACGCGTGCGCGGGTGTTCGAGCCCTTCTTCACGAGCCGCCGCTCACAGGGCGGCAGCGGGCTCGGTCTGCACATCGTCTGGAACCAGGTGACCGGGCGCCTGGGCGGCAGCGTGCGAGTGGAGAGCGAGCCGGGTCAGGGCGCCCGCTTCATCCTGCGTCTCCCCCGGCGGGGCGGGCCTGCCACGAACTGAATTCGTCGGCGGGCAGGGCCGGGGCCCACAGAAAGCCCTGCCCCTCGTCGCAGCCCATGCTCAGCAGCAGGTCGCGCTGCGCCGGGGTCTCCACCCCTTCGGCGATCACCCGCATGCCCAGATGATGCCCCAGCTCGATGATCGCGCGGGTGATGCTGCGCGCGTCCTCGCTGGTCTCCAGCGGGGTGATGAAGGCGCGGTCGATCTTCAGGCGGTCGGGACGCACGCGCCGCAGATAGGCCAGGGACGAGTAGCCGGTGCCGAAGTCGTCGATCGCCAGCTCCAGGCCCAGCTCGCGCAGGGCGTCCAGGCTCGCCATGCTGGAGTCCACGTCTTCCATCAGCACGGTTTCGGTGATCTCCATCTCCAGCGGCGCGTCCAGCGGCTCGTGGCGGCGCAGCAACAGGCGCAGGCGGGCGGGAAATCCCTCGTCCGCCAGCTGCATCGCGGACAGGTTGACGCTCAGCCGGCAAGGGCGGTCGTAGCGACGGGCCAGCGCACGCTGGTATTCCAGCGCGAGTTCCAGCACTCGTTCCCCGATCGGCCGGATCAGACCGGAGGATTCCGCGATCGGGATGAACTCCGCAGGTGACACCAGTTCGCCCTGGCGACGCCAGCGCAGCAGGACCTCCGCACCCACGGTCTCGCCGGTGGCCAGGTCGATCTGGGGCTGGAACCACGGCATGAGTTCGTCGCGTTCCACCGCGCCCCGCAGGTCCTGGAGCAGGTTCAGGCGACGTGCCAGCCCCTCGTCGATGGCACGCGAATAGGCCGCGATCTCGCCCGGGTGGTCGCGCCGCGCCAGGCCCAGGGCCACGTCGGCGTTGCGCAGCAGGGTCTCGGCGTCAGTGCCGTCCTCGGGGTAGCGGGTGAGTCCGGCACTGATCTCCAGGCGCAGCGGGGTGTCGACGATGTCGAAGGGATCGGCGGTCGCCTGGAACAGGCGTTCCGGCGGGGTGTCCGCCGGCAGCAGCAGGACGAAGGTGTCGCCGCTGATGCGACCGGCGGCATGGGCCTCGGGGAAATGCTCGACCAGCCGCTGCCCCAGGGCCACCAGCAGGCGATCCCCTGCGGCGCGACCCAGCACCGAGTTGAACTCGCGAAAGCGCACGATGTTCACCATCGCGATCTGCAGGCGCAGGGGGTGCGCCGGTGCCGCATCGTGCTGGATCAGGGCATCCAGCTGCTGGGCGAACAGCGCGCGGTTGCCCAGCCCAGTCAGCGTGTCGAAATAGGCGAGCTGGCGGGTGCGTTCGTACAGTGACAGGTTGTCCAGGGCGACTCCCACGTTCATGCTGAACACCCGCAGCAGCTGGCGTTCCACCGCCTCCAGCGGCCGCCCGACCCGCAGCCAGATCACTGCGGTTGCCTCGTGTTCTCCGGATCCCAGGTGGACGAACAGGTCACCGTCGCCGTCGTCGCCGATGCCGCGTTCCAGGCAGCGCTGGATTGCGTGCACCGGCATCAGCGCACCCTGGGTCCCCAGTGCCTCGCCCGGGCTGGCGTCGATGCCGGCGGCCGCCAGCAGCCGCGGCGGCTCGGTACCTTCCACCACCGCCCCGCAGGGCTCGGTGTCGAGGGCGCGGGCAAGCTGCTCGAGCATGTGGGTCGCAAAGCGACGCCGTTCACGGTCGCGCAGCAGCAGGGGCACGGTATCGACGATGAAGCGCAGGCCTTCCTCGCTGCGGTGCACGATCATCAGGTCGCGATAGGCGCGCAGCGCCGCCAGCGTGGTGGCGTACAGCCGCTCCGCGCTGAGCTCGGTCTTCACCCGGTAGTCGTTAATGTCGTAATCCGCGATGACCTGATATTCGGGTGCCAGTCCCGGGTAGCCGGTGCGCAGCACGATGCGCACGTCGCGGTTGCCGATCTCCTCGCGGATGCCCCGCACCAGTTCCAGTCCGGCGTGGTCGTCCTCCATGACCACGTCGAGGAAGACCAGCGCGATGTCGTCCTGCTGCTGGAGCACGCGCCGCCCTTCGGCGGCTGAGTAGGCGCTGAGGAACTCGAGCGGGCGTCCCTGAAAACGGACGTCGCCCAGGGCGAACCGGGTCGCGCGGTGTACCTCGGGCTCGTCGTCGATGATCAGCACCCGCCAGGCGCGTTCTTCGGTGGCGGCGGCGGGCGGATCCTCGTCGCGAAACAGCGGCGGTTCGGTGGAATCCGGCAAGGGGCCCTCCGGCATGTCGGGGCAGCTCCCGCAAGTATCGCACGGGATATCTCGGCGTAACAGGTGCATGGCCCGCAGCCCCGGTCCGGGGCGGGGTCAGCGCTCGTGACGGTAGATCAGGTCGATCGCCTGGCCCTCGCTGCCCGAGGAGGTCTCCACGCTCAGCGAACGGGTCAGTTCATAGCGCAGCAGCACCCGCGAGGTGTTGTCGAACAGCCCGACCGTGTAGCGCAGCAGCAGTCGCGGCGACAGGTAGAGCCCCAGGGTCAGCGCGCTCTGGTCGAGGCCGGCCTCGGTGTCCAGCTCCACCTCGTCCAGGCCCAGCTCGGTGCCGATGCGCTGGGTGATCATCGCCCCCTGTTCCAGGCCCCAGCCGGCGGCTGCGGCGGCCAGCAGGTTGCCGTCGGATTCCGATGCCCCGGACAGCGGCCGCCCGGTCAGCAGGTAGGACAGGGCCTCGGTCTCGTCCATCGGCGGTTCGGAGAAGATCCGGCTGCGCAGGGCATCCGGGGTGCCGCCGATCTCCAGGCCCACGGTCACGTTGTATTCGGGCACCCGGCGTACCGCGCGCAGGTCGAGATCGGGCGCCTCCGGCGGTCCCTGGAACAGCAGGATGCCGCGGTCGATCTGCAGGTCCTGGCCGTAGGAGGTGTATTCGCCCTCGGGGATGCGGATCTCGCCGAACATCTGCGTCGGGCGGCCGGTGACCTGTTCCACGTCCACTTCGCCGGCAAAGCGGGCCGTCAGGCCGAAGCCGTCGAAGCGTACGTCATCGCCCAGATGCAGGCGCACGCGGATATCGATGGGAAACGCCGCCGGACGCTCCTCTTCCTTACCGACAATGACCTGGTCGCCCGATACCCGCACCGCGCCCGGCGGCAGGTCGGGCGGGCGCAGGCGCGCCCACGGCACGCTGATACCGCCACGGATCGCCAGGCCCTCGTCCGGGCGGAAGCGGATGCGCAGGGCCGGATCGATCAGGGCCTCCGCATCGGCGCGGTTGACCGCCAGGAAGTCTTTCCCGTCGACCCGCAGCAGGACCTGCGGGCCGTCCTCACCGAGATCGGCGCGGCCGTCGAGGTCGATCCGGCCCTCGCCGGACTCCAGGGCCCCGCTGATGGTCATCTCGCGCGCGGACAGGACATCGGCGCGCAGCTCCGGGATCGCCACGTCGATGCCCGCCTCGGGGATCGCGACCCCGCCGTCGTGGAAGCGCAGCCCGCCCTCCACCAGCGGGTCCTGCAGCGGACCGTCCAGCTCCAGCGCCAGCTCGAACGCGCCGCGCAGGTTCTCGATCTCCGGGGTGGTGGCCGCGAGCCAGGCAAGATCCTCCAGCCGCGCCTCCAGGTCGCCCTGAATGCCTGTCACCCCGTCTTCCTCGCGCAGGGCGATATCGGCCCGGGCCATGCCGTTGTCGAGGAAGTCCATGCGCAGCTCGGCATCCACGTCGCGGTCGCGCACGCGGGCCGTCAGCCGGGTGTCCCGCCACGGGACCTCCTGCAGCAGGTCGTCGCCGTCGCGCACCTGCAGCACGCCATCGCTCGGGGTGACCGCGAGATCCGCATCCAGCCGGCCGTCGGCATCCAGACGCCCGTCGGCCTGCGCATCCACGGCGCCCTGCAGCGCCAGTTCCGGGGGCAGCAGGGGTTCCAGCCAAGCCAGGTCGATGGCTCCCAGGCGGGCGGCGAAGCTCGCCTCCCTGGAGGGGTCCAGGCGGCCTTCGGTGCAGATCTCGCCGTCATCGCGGCGCAGGCACAGCCGTTCCAGGCGCGCCGACTCGGGACCGCCTTCGACCGCCACCGGCTCCGCCAGTGACCAGCGTCCGGCGAGCGGCTGGTCGAGCGTGAGCTGCTGGATGCGACCCCTCCAGTGCAGCACTTCGGTGTCCAGACCGCCATCCACGGCCAGCTCCAGCTGGCCGAATTCGGCGGACTCCAGATCCAGCCGCGCCCGATGCTCGCCGGCGGTGCCATCGGCGCTCAGCTCAAGGTGTTCGATCAGGGTCTGCCCCGCGCTCGCGACCCCGTGCAGGCTCAGGTCGATCTCGGCCGGGGCGGTCTCCGCGAGCCCGGCGTCCGCCTCCAGTTCCAGCCGCTGCAGCGCGAAGTCCTCGAAGCGCAGCCCCGAGCCGCGGCCGCGGGCGGTCACGCGTGGGGCCGCGCGCTCGCCGTGCAGGCGCGCGTCCAGTTCCAGTTCGCCGCCCAGTCCCGGCATCAGGGCGTCCAGCCCCGGCGCCTGCAGCGCGATGTTGAGGTCGAGGGTGTCGGCCACGCGCCCCGCGATCCGGGCGTGGTTGTCTCCCATCCCCAGCACAAGGTCGTCGATTTGCAGGACCTCGTCCGCCAGCTGCAGTCGGCCCTGGCCGGATACCGGCTGCCCGCGCAGGGTCCCGTCGAGCCGGTCGATGCGGGTATCGACCTGCGGCCCGGTCTCCGGGTCCAGGCGCCCGGAGCTTTCCAGATCCAGCGCCAGGCGGCCGGCGAACTCGGGGGCGGCCAGTCCCGGATCGAGATCCCGGGCTTGCAGGTCCAGTGCCCAGTCCAGCCCTTCGGCGTAGCCGACTTCGCCGCTCAGGGCGAGTCGGGCCCCGGGATCGCTGTGCAGGTTCAGCGCCCGGATTCGGGCGCGGCTGGCGTCGAGGTCGATGCGGCCGTCGCCGCGTACCCCTATGCCCCGCGCGGTGGCATCCAGCGCCGCGATCTCGAGGCTGGCGTCGAAGTCGGCTTCGGCCGGGGCCAGGGCACCGCTCAGGCCCAGCCGCAGTTGTTCGAGGCGGGCGTCGGCCCCGGCCCGAAAGGCAGAGGCGTCGACGTCCTCCAGATCGAGTTGCAGGTCGAACGGCCAGCGGGTGTCGGGGCCGTCGGCGGCGGCCTGGAGCCCTTCGAGATGGCCCTGCAGCGTCAGGCGGGCATCGCCCAGCGCGAAACTTCCCCGCTCGAAGCGGGCGCGGCCTTCGGCCAGCAGCAGGTCCAGCTCGCCGGTCAGCGGCTGGTCTTCGAAATGGCCGTCCAGCTCGGTGAGGGTGACGGCGGCCTCCAGCGCGGCCAGCGGATTCTCAGCCGCCAGCGGCAGGCGTCCCCGGCTGCTCGCGCTCAGGCGCCGGATTCCGGCATCCAGCTCCGGCATGTCGTCCAGTGCCGTTTCCAGCGCCGCGAGGTCGAGCGCGTCGAGGTCCAGACCGAGGTCCCAGGTGAGGTCATCGGCGAACCCCGCGTCGCCCCTGACAGTGAGGTTCCCCGCCGCGGAGCGCAGAGCCAGGGTCTCCACGCGTGCGGACTCCGGATCGCCGTGGGCCACCAGCTGCAGGTCCAGCGCGGGCCACGGATCCAGCCGCGCACCGGCGGTCAGCGCCAGATCCCAGTCGTCCGGGGTGGCATCCGCCTGCAGCCGTCCGGCGTCCAGCGCCAGCCGGGTGTCGGGTTGCAGCGCCAGCGTGAACGCCTCCCAGGCGTGCTCCAGCTCCAGCGCGGGGGCGTCGAACGGGTCGTGCAGGGTGACGCGGGTCTCCATCGACGGGCCGGCCTCCACCCGGTGGTTCAGGCGCAGGCTGCGCAGCAGATCACCTTCCAGATCCAGCGCGCCCGCGACGTCCTCGCGTTCCAGCCATTCGCTGGCCGCCTCGGGCAAACCCAGCCGCCAGCGTCCGCCGGCCTCCAGCGGGAACGCGCCGTCGGCCTGCAGTCGGGCGTGCAGGTTCAGCCGCAGCTCCGGGTTCGGCAGGGCCACGTCCAGGTGGTGCAGGTGCAGTTGCGTATCGCGGGCACTGGCGCGGGCCTCCAGGTGCGTGAGGGCGAACAGATCCTCGCCGGATCGGGTTACGCGCAGATCGGCCAGCCACAGGCGGTCGAGGTGGATGCCCAGCAGCGGGATGGCGATGCGCTCGGGCAGCTCGAAGGCCGGCGGATCTTCCACCTCCTCGGGCTCGGGCACCTCTTCCGGGGCCTTCGGCAGATCCACCCGCAGGCCGCGCGCGCCCAGCTCGGCCACGCGCACATCCAGGGCCAGCAGCCCGGCGATGTCCAGGGCCACGCGGGCCTCGTCCACCGCGATGTTCGGGCCCTCGGGCAGCTCCAGGGTCAGTCCGCGCACGGACAGGCCGCGGAACAGAGTGCCCTCCACCTCCGCGATGGCGAGATCCACCGGGGCGTGGCGTTCGCCCTGTTCGGCCAGCCAGCGGGTGCCGGATTCGGTGGCCAGCAGGGTGACCAGGGCGGCCACCAGCCCCGCAAGCAGGACCAGCAGCACCCCCAGCCCGCGGCCCCCGATGCGCAGCCAGCGCTTCACAGATCCGGCCCCATGGAGAAGTGGATGCGGAAATCATCGTCGGAGTCCGGTCCGTGGGCGATATCCAGACGGATCGGACCGACCGGTGAGCGCCAGCGTACGCCGACACCCGCGCCGTAGACCGTGTCGAAGTCGGAGAAGTCGTCGAAGGCGTTGCCGGCGTCCACGAAGATCGCCGCGCTCCAGTCACCCACCACCGGGATCTCGTATTCGGCACTGCCCACCAGGCGGTGTCGTCCGCCGATGATGTCGCCGTCCTCGTTCTTCGGCCCCAGTTTCTGGTAGCCATAACCGCGGATGGAACCGTCGCCGCCGGCGTAGAAGCGCAGGGAACTGGGCAGTTCCCGCACCGAATCGACCTCGGTGAAGCCGACATCGGCGCGCAGCAGCGCGCGTCCCGGTCCCAGACCGCGGATGTAGCGGGCGTTGCCGCGCACCTGGGCGAAGCTGGTGGTGGACAGGAGTTCCTCCGCGGCCCCCTGGACCGTGCCCTCCAGGCGGTAGCCCCGGCGCGGGGTCATCGGGTCGTCGGCCTCGGTCCGGCTGACGCGGTAGGAGGGGATCAGCAGTCGGGAGGTGTCGGTCTGATCGCTGACGGTGTAATCCTCGTATTCGTAGCGCACCATCTCGGTGGTCTGCCAGCCGGACTCGCGCTGCAGTACACGGCTGGTGCCCAGCTGGAAGCGGTCGAACTGCTGGGTGCTGGTGTCCTCGGTGCGCCAGGAGGTGAACAGGTTCAGGCGTTCGCGCAGCGGGTCGCGCAGCGGGATCTCGTAGTTGAAGGCCACGCCGGAACGCACGGGCGAGGCCTCCACCTCGCCGGTATAGCGGTGACCGCGGCGGTTGGCGTAGCGGTTTTCCATGCCGAAGCGCGTGCGCGGGCCGATGTCGGTGGAGTAGCCGATGCCGGCCTCGAAGGCCAGGCGGTTGCGCGGCTCCAGTTCAACCATCACCGGTACCCGGCGCTCCTCGGCCTCGTCACGCAGCGGGCGCACGCGCACCGATTCGAAATAGCCGCTGTTGTTGAGATTGCGCTGCAGTTCGATGATCCGCGCGGAGGCATAGGGTTCGCCGGGCTCGAATGGCAGCAGACGCTGCATGAAACGCCCGCGCAGGATGTCCTGCTCGATGCGGATCTCGCCCAGTTGGTAGCGCGGTCCGGTGTCCATGTGCAGCCGGATGGACGCGGTACGCTGTTCGGTGTCCACCTCCAGACGGCGCAGGGTGAGCTCGGCATCGAAATAACCGCGTTCGGCCGCCACCCGGGTAGAGCGCGAACGCAGGGCCTCGTAGCGGTCATGGCGCAGCACGTCGCCGGTGGCGATCTGCGTCTGCATCAGGATGGCCTCGAATGCGGGGTCCATGCGGCCCTCGCCGGTCACCTGCAGGTCCAGCCACTCCACCGTGGTCGGCGGGCCGGGGTCGAAGTCCAGGTTCAGGGTCCAGCAGGGGCCGGAGTCTCGGTCCAGCGACAGTTCCAGCTCCGGATGGTAGTAACCGATGGCGCGCAGGGCGTCGCGGGCGCGGCTTTCGGCGTCGCGCAGCACCCGGCTTTCGCGGAATTCGGGCAGCTCGCAGCGCTGGCGCGCAAGGTCGAGGGTTGCCTCGATGTTGTCGCGCTGTTCGGTGGTGCCGCCATCCAGCGCCAGGCGAGGGCGTTCGTCCCCCGCTGCCGGCGCGGCCAGCAGGAGCTGCAGCGCGAGCAGGGCCGCGAGGCAGGGACGGCACAACCGGGCGGGAACGGGGATGGAAGTCATCGATGGCGGGTCACGCGATCACGGGGGAAGGGCCGAATGGGTGTCGACAGGCCTGACGGGTCTCTCTTCCGAGTCCGGACGCGGGCTGCGGGTTCCGCGCTCGCTCGTTTCCCGCGAGGGTCAGCCGCCCGGGCAGTCGACGCCGCTTTCCCGCGAGAATACCACCAGATGGGAGAAATCCAGGCGCAGGCGGACATGCTCCCCGATCACGAAGTTGTCGTGGGACGGTGCCATGCACTGCACGCTGAGGCCATCGGGCAGGCGCAGGGTGTAGAGGAAATCCGCGCCGCGGAAGGCCTTGTCCAGGACCTCGGTGCGGACCTCCCCGTTCTCGTTGTCGATGGCGATGTCGTCCGGGCGAACCAGCACGTCCACTGCGGTCCCCGGGGGCAGCGCCTCCGACAGCGGGCCCTGCAGGTGGCCCAGGGCAGTGTCGACCTGATTGCCGGGCTCCACCATGCCGGGGATCAGGGTGCCCTCGCCGATGAAATCCGCGACGAAGCGGTTGGCCGGGCGGTGGTAGAGGTTGTAGGCGCTGTCCAGCTGGGCGATGCGCCCCTCGTGGATGACGGCGATGCGGTCGGCGAAGGCGAATGCTTCGTTCTGATCGTGGGTCACCAGGACCGCGGTGGTGTTCTCCGCGCGCAGGATTTCGCGCACCTCGCGCGCCAGTTCGCCGCGCAGCTCGACGTCCATGCTGGAAAACGGCTCGTCCAGCAGCAGCAGGCCCGGCCGCGGCGCCAGCGCGCGGGCCAGCGCCACGCGCTGCTGCTGCCCGCCCGACAGGGCGTGCGGGTAACCCGGTTCATAGCCGATCAGGCCGACCAGCCGCAGCAGCTGCCGGACCCGCTCGTCCTGGGCTTCGCGGCTCCAGTGGCGGATGCCGAAGCGCAGGTTGTCGCCCACCGACAGGTGCGGGAACAGGGCAAAATCCTGGAACACCATGCCCACACCGCGTTTTTCCGGGGGCAGGGTGAACCCCGGGTGACTCATGGCCTGACCGTTCAGGCGGACCTCGCCGCGCATCACCGGCTCGAAGCCGGCGATCGCACGCAGCAGGGTGGTCTTGCCGCAGCCGGAGGGGCCCAGCAGGCAGCCGATCTGGCCCTCCGGGAGCTGCAGCGAGGCGTCGTGGACGACCGGCTGCCCGTCGTAGCCGATGTCGACGTGGTCGAGATCCAGAAGCGGCGTATGGGGTACCTGCATCAGCGTTCCTGTGGGTCGTCGGCGCGCGGGTTCGCGGCCGTGCCCGCGGGCATCGCCAGCGGCCGCGAACGCGGGCGGCGGTCGGGGTCGTCGGTGGTGGCCTGCGCGGTTTCGGCGCCCTGGCCGGGGCGCGAGCGCCCGATGGTCATCGACAGGAGGATAACCGGAACCAGCCCCACCAGCACGATGGCGAGGGCGGCGCTGGACGACTCCCGCAGGCGTTCGTCCCCGGCCAGCTCGAAGGCGCGCACCGCCAGGGTGTTGAAATCGAACGGCCGCAGGATCAGCGTGGCCGGCAGTTCCTTGAGGACGTCGACGAACACCAGCAGGAGTGCCGTCAGCAGGGTGCCGCGCATGATCGGCATGTGCACCCGCCACAGGGTCTTGAGCGGATGCAGGCCGAGCGAGCGCGCGGCGTCGTCCATGCTCGGCTGGATCTTGCCCAGTCCGGCCTCGACGGTCTGCAGCGACACCGCGAGGAAGCGCACGGCGTAGGCAAACAGCAGCGCGAACACCGTGCCCGACAGCAGCAGTCCGGTGCTGACGCCGAAGGTCTCGCGCATGAAGCTGTCCAGCGCGTTGTCGAAGGCCGCGAACGGGATCATGATGCCGATGGCGATCACCGTGCCCGGTACCGCGTAGCCCATGCCGGCGATGCGCACCGCCACGCGGGTGATCCGTCCTCCCTCCATGCGCTGGGCGTAGGCCAGCACCAGCGCGAGACCGACGGCGATGATCGCGGCGGCAGTCGCCAGCCAGAAGGTATTGAACACCAGACCGTAGAACCGCGGATTCATCCACTGATCGGTGGTCTGTACCGCCCACAGGGCCAGCTGCGCCGTCGGGATCAGGAAGCCGAACAGGATGGGCAGCAGGCAGGCCAGAAACGCCCCGGTCGCCTTCCAGCCGCGCAGGCGATAGCGCGGCAGCGTGGAATAACGCCGGCTGGTGTGATGGAAGCGGGCCTTCGCGCGCGACCAGCGCTCCAGCAGGATCAGTATGAAGACAAAGCTCAGCAGCACGGCCGCCAGCTGGGCGGCCGCCGCCGGGTCGCCGAGGCCGTACCAGGTGCGGAAGATGCCGGTGGTAAAGGTGCTGACACCGAAATAGGCCACGGTGCCGTAGTCGGCCAGTACCTCCATCAGTGCCAGGGTCAGCCCGGCGATGATCGCCGGACGGGCCAGGGGCAGTGCGACCCGGCGAAAGCCCTCCCAGGGGCCGGCGCCCAGAGTACGCGAGACCTCCAGCACGCAGACCGACTGTTCCAGGAAGGCCGCCCGGCTGAGCAGGTAGACGTAGGGGTAGAGCACCAGCAGCAACATGACCATGGCGCCGCCCAACGAGCGGATCTCGGGGAACCAGTACTCACCGTAGCCCAGCCCCGTGAGCTCGCGGATCAGCCCCTGCACCGGCCCGGAAAAGTCGAGCATGCCGGTGTAGGTGTAGGCGATGATGTAGGCGGGCATCGCCAGCGGCAGCATCAGCGCCCACTGGAAGACCGAGCGGCCCGGAAACTCGCACATGCTGATCAGCCAGGCTACCGGCACGCCGATCAGCAGTACGCCGATCCCCACCCCGACCAGCAGCACCAGGGAGTTGGTGACGTAGTCGGCCAGCACCGTCTGGCGCAGGTGTTCCCAGACTTCCCCGGCGGGGATGAACACGTGTCCGAAAATCACCAGCACCGGCAGGGCGAGGACCAGCGCGGTGATTACCGCCACCAGCGACCACGGGCTGAGCGGCAGCCGCGGGCGGCGAAAGGCGGGCATGCGGGCCCCGGTGCTGGTGGTGGCTTGGCTCATGGAGTGCAAATAGTAAAGGTTCTTGTTTCGAATTCCATGGGTGACCCCGCAGACCGCGGGGAGTACGGCCACTGCTGCGCTCCGGGGGCCCACACGCAAGCGCCCCGACCACGGGGTGGCCGGGGCGCTGCGGGGGTCTCCGGGTCAGGCGGGATCAGCGCCAGCCACCCCGGTCGAGGATACGCACCGCCTCGGCGTTGTTCTCGCCCAGCAGGTACAGGTCGATGTCGTCGGAGACGAAATCACCGAAGCCGGCGAGGATGTCGCTGGCGGGAACGTCGTCGCGGATCGGATATTCCTGGTTGGCCTCGGCGTACCACTCCTGGGCGGATTCGGAGGTCAGGTACTCGATCAGCCGCACGGCGTTCTCCTGGTTGGGCGCGTGGGCGGTGACCCCGGCGCCGGAGATGTTCACGTGCGTGCCGCGGTCGTCCTGATTGGGCCAGAAGACCCCGATCTGCTCGGCCACCTCCCGGTCACGGCCTTCACCTTCCAGCATGATGCCCAGGTAATAGGTGTTGGCGATGGCGATATCGCACACCCCGTCGGCCACCGCGCGGATCTGGTCGCGGTCACCACCCTGCGGGCGCCGGGCCATGTTGGCCACGATGCCGTTGACCCACTGCTGGGCTGCATCCTCGCCCTCGGTGGCGAGCATGGAGGCGACCAGCGACTGGTTGTAGATATTGTCGGAGGAGCGGATGCAGATCCGGCCTTCCCACTGCTCGTCGGTCAGGGCCTCGTAGGTCGACAGCTCGGACGGGTCGACCCGGTCGGTGTGGTACATGATCGGGCGGGCGCGCATGGACAGCCCGAACCACTCGCCATCCGGGTCGCGGTAGCGCTCGGGGACGTTGTTCTCGAGAGTCGTGCTCTCGATGCCCTGGAGAACCCCGGCCGCATGGGCCTGGTGCAGGCGGCCGGCATCCACGGTGATGAAGACGTCGGCGGGCGAATTGCGGCCTTCCTGCCGCAGCCGCTGAAGCAGGGCGTCGGCACCGCCGGTCACCAGGTTGACCTCGATCCCGGTCTCGTCGGTGAAGCGTTCCAGCAACGGCTGGATGAGCTGTTCCTGACGTGCGGAATAGAGATTGACCTCACCGGCGTCCGCGGTGGCCGCGTCGTCGGCACCGTTATCGGCGTCGGGGCCACAGCCAGCAAGCGGCAGAGTGATGGCCACCGTGGCGGCGGCACCGATGATCCAGTTCAGGGGGCGGGTACGCATGGCTGTTGGTCCTCGAGACGGTTGGTTCCTGTAGTTGATTCGCCATAAAAGCGAGAACGATTGTTATTTGTATTAGCTTCCGTGGTCAAGTCCCATCATCCGGATTGTTTCTCGCGGCGGCCCGACCCGGACGTGCACATCGATCGGTGTTTCCCTAATCTGAGACCCATGGACAAGCCACTGCCGCAGACCCCCGCCCCGCTGCCCGCCGCGCTGGAGGACGAGATCCGGTGCCTGTGGGAGGAGTTGGAACCCGCGGAAGGCGCAGTGCCGGACTCGCCTCCCGCCGAGCACCGGCCGCTGGCCTTCAGCCATTACCTGGCGCAGACGGTGCGGCGCCATCCGGCCTACCTGGTGGAGGCGCTGGATGCCGAGGGCCGCATGCCGGCCTGCACCGACGCGGACTTTCATGCGGCCCTGCAGGCCCGGGTGGACGCCGCGGAGGACGAGGAGGGCCTGCGCCGGGCCCTGCGCGAGACGCGCCACCGCGAGCTGCTGCGGATCGGCTGGCGGGATCTGGCCGGCGCGGCGGATCTGGAAGAGGTGATGCACGACCTCAGCCGCCTGGCGGACGGCCTGATCGGCGCGGCGCTGGGATGGCTGGATGTGCGTTACCGCGCGCGCCACGGCCAGCCACGCAGCGCCGAGGACGGTTCGCCGCAGTCGCTGGTGGTGCTGGGGCTGGGCAAGCTGGGCGGCGGCGAGCTGAATTTCTCCTCGGACATCGACCTGATCTTTGCCTTCGAGGATAACGGCGAGACCGACGGCGCGAAGCCGCTGGACAACCCGACCTATTTCCAGCGACTCGGCCGGGCGCTGATCGCCGCGCTGTCCGAGGTGACGGCGGACGGCTTCTGTTATCGCGTGGACATGCGCCTGCGGCCGTTCGGCGACAGCGGGCCGCTGGTGATGCATTTCGACGCGATGGAGGACTACTACCAGGCCCACGGCCGCGAGTGGGAGCGCTACGCGCTGATCAAGGCGCGGGTGATTGCCGGCGACGGCGAGGCCGGGGCACGCCTGATGCGTCGGCTGCGGCCGTTCATCTATCGCCGCTACCTGGATTACGGCTCGCTGGCCAACCTGCGCCAGCTCAAGCAGATGATCAACGACGAATCCGCGCGCAAGGGCCGGTTCGAGGACGTGAAGCACGGCGAGGGCGGCATCCGCGAGATCGAGTTCATCGGCCAGGCCTTCCAGTTGATCCGCGGCGGGCGCGACCAGGCCCTGCAGCGGGGCGACCTGCTGGGCGTACTGCGGGTGCTGGGCGAGCGCGAGCTGCTGCCGGGCTACGTGGTGGAGCAGCTGGAACGCGGCTATCGCTTCCTGCGGCGGGTGGAGAACCGCCTGCAGATGCTCAACGACCAGCAGACCCACCGTCTGCCGCGCGAGGGCGATGACCGCGCGCGCCTGGCGCTGGCCATGGGGTTCGAGGACGAGGGCAGTTTCGAGGCCGCGCTGGTACGCGAACAGCACCGGGTCCATGCCCATTTCGATCAGGTCTTCGTCGCCCCGCAGCGGGCCGGCGAAGAAAGCATGGAGGACTCGCCGGAGGCCGATCGCGAGCAGCAGATCCAGCGCCTGTGGATGGGCACCCTGAACGAGGAGGAAGCCCGTGAGGCGCTGGCCGGACTCGGCTTCAACGATCCCGGGTCGGCCTTCGCCGGCATCCATGATCTGCGCGAAAGCCCCGGGGTGCGCGCGATGAGCACCACCGGGCGCCAGCGCCTCGACCGCCTGATGCCGCTGCTGCTGGGGGCCATCGGCGAGCAGGACGCCCCCGACGATGTCCTGCCGCGGGCGCTGCAGCTGATCCGCACCATCGCGCGGCGCTCGGTGTATCTGTCGCTGCTGGTGGAAAACCCGCTGGCACTGTCGCAGCTGGTGCGCCTGGTGGGCGCGAGCCCGTGGATCGGCGATCAGCTGACCCAGCACCCGCTGCTGCTGGACGAGCTGCTGGATCCGCGCGCGTTGTATGCACCGCCCGACCGCGAGGGCCTGCAGGCGGAACTGGAAGACGAGCTGGCGCGCTTCCCGGGGCAGGACCACGAGCAGATGCTGGACCGACTGCGGCAGTTCAAGCAGGTGCAGACCCTGCGCGTGGCGGCCGCCGACATCACCGGCTACCTGCCCCTGATGAAGGTCTCGGACCACCTGACCTGGCTGGCGGAGGTGCTGCTGGAACAGGTGCTGCATCTGGCCTGGGAGTACATGGTGGAGCGTTTCGGCGCGCCGCAGTGCGGCGAGGATGCCAGCGCCTGCCGTCCGGCGCGTTTCGCGGTTATCGGTTACGGCAAGCTGGGCGGCTTCGAACTGGGCTACGGTTCGGATCTCGACGTGGTGTTCCTGCACGACAGCGACGACAGCGCCAGCGCGCGCACCGCCGGGCCGAAGGTGATCGACAACAGCGAGTTCTTCGCCCGGGTCGCCCAGCGGGTGGTGCACCTGCTGGGGGCGTTCACCGCCTCGGGGCGGCTGTACGAAGTAGACACGCGGCTGCGCCCCTCGGGTACGGCCGGTTTGCTGGTTTCCGGGCTGGAGGCGTTCCGTCGCTATCAGGACGAGTCGGCCTGGACCTGGGAACACCAGGCACTGGTGCGGGCGCGCTTCGTGGCCGGAGATCGTCTGCTGGGCGAGGACTTCGCCGCCCTGCGCCGCGAGGTGCTGACCCGCCCGCGCGATGCCGATGAGCTGCGTCGCGAGGTGGTGGAGATGCGCCGGCGCATGCTGACCGAGCACGCGTCGAAACCGGGTCAGGGCTTCCACCTCAAGCGCGACCGTGGCGGTATCACCGATATCGAATTCATGGTTCAATACTGGGTTCTGGTTGCCGCGCACGAGCATCCGTCGGTCTGCGAGTACCCGGACAAGATCCGCACCCTGGAGGCCCTGGGCACCAGCGGGGTGATCGACGCCGGATTCAGCAGCGAACTGGCCGATGCCTATCGCGACCTGCGCAACCGCATCCATCGTTTGACCCTGGCCGGGCGCGACGCCCGCGTGGAACAGCCGGATGCGGAGCTGGAGGCGGTGCGCGAGCGGGTGATGCGTGCCTGGGAGAGCGTGTTCGGTGACGCCGGCCCCGATACTGAACCCGGGGGCGAATCCGAGGTCGATTCCGGGGCCTGACCCGACGAAACAACACGAAACAGAGGACACAAGCGATGTCGATGGCCGACCGGGACGGGGTGATCTGGCTGGATGGCGAGATGGTGCCCTGGCGGGATGCGAAGACCCATGTGCTGACCCATACCCTGCATTACGGCATGGGGGTGTTCGAGGGCGTGCGGGCCTATCCCACCGATCACGGACCGGCCATCTTCCGCCTCGAGGAGCACACCCGGCGGCTGTTCAACTCCGCCCGGATCCTGGGCATGACCCTGCCGTTCACCGCCGAGCGCCTGAACCGCGCGCAGCAGGCGGCGATCACCGAGAACAACCTCGAGAGCGCCTATCTGCGGCCGATGGCCTTCTTCGGTTCCGAGGGCATGGGCCTGCGCGCCGACAACCTCGAGGTGCACGTGATGGTGGCGGCCTGGAGCTGGGGCAGCTATCTGGGTGATGACGGCATCGAGAACGGCATCCGCATCCGTACGTCGTCGTTCAGCCGGCACCATGTGAACGTGACCATGTGCAAGGCCAAGGCCAACGGCAACTACATGAATTCGATGATGGCCCTGCAGGAGGCGACCCGCTGCGGCTACGACGAGGCCATGCTGCTGGATACCGAGGGCTACGTCGCCGAGGGCAGTGGCGAGAACATCTTCATCATCCGCGACGGGGTGATCTATACCCCGGATCTGACCTCGGCCCTGGACGGCATCACCCGGCGCACGGTGCTCGAGCTGGCGGCCGAGGAGGGCTTCCGCGTGGTGGAGAAGCGCATCACCCGCGACGAGGTCTACATCGCCGACGAGGCCTTCTTTACCGGGACCGCCGCCGAGGTCACCCCGATCCGCGAGGTCGACGACCGGCCGATCGGCTCCGGCAGCCGCGGTCCCATCACGGAATTGCTGCAGTCGCGCTACTTCGACGTGGTCCATGGGCGTGATTCCCGCCATCAGGACTGGCTGACCTACGTCTGATTGATTCACGCGACCCCGACCCGGAGCGAGACCCGAACCATGGTGAATCCCGAAACCGCCAAACATCAGGATCAGTACGAGACCGCCAACGCCGAGACGACCGTACGGGTCACCAGTGCGGACCTTCCGCTGCACTGCCCGGGTCCCAGGGCGGCGCTGTGGGCCTCGCACCCGCGGGTCTACATCCCGATCGACGAGACCGAGGACGGGCGCTACCAGTGTCCCTATTGCGGCACGATCTACATCCTCGAAGACGCCGCCGACTGATTTCGCGCCCCGGGGCTGTCGCTCGACAGAACCCCGGCGCGAGCGCATGACCATGACCCTGCCTCCCCTGGACCAGGCCCGCGTGCTGGTCGCCGGCGACCTGATGCTGGATCGCTACTGGCACGGCGCGACCGATCGCATCTCGCCGGAGGCCCCGGTGCCCGTGGTGCACGTGCGTGACATCGAGCAGCGTCCGGGCGGGGCCGGCAACGTCGCCCTGAACCTGGCCGCGCTGGGCGGGCGTCCCGATCTGGTGGGAGTGACCGGCGACGACACCGCCGCGGCCGATCTGTCCGCCTTGCTGCAGGAGGCGGGCGTGCACTGCCACTTTCGGCGCCGGTCGGGGGGCGCGACCATCACCAAGCTGCGGGTCATCAGTCGCCATCAGCAGCTGATCCGGCTGGATTTCGAGGACGGTTTCCCCGGGGCGACGGCCGGTGACCTGCTGGCGGATTTCGAACCGTTGCTGCGCGACTGTCAGGTGGTGGTGCTGTCCGACTACGCCAAGGGTGCGCTGCGTGACCCGCAGCCGCTGATCCGCGCGGCGCGGGCCGCCGGCCGTCCGGTCTTGGTGGACCCCAAGGGCACCGATTTCTCCGCCTACCGCGGCGCCAGTCTGGTCACGCCCAATCTCGCGGAACTGGAGGCCGTGGCCGGTCCCTGTCCGGACACGGCGGCGCTGGAGCACGCAGCCACCGATCTGCTCCGCGAGCACGGCATCGAGGCGTTGCTGGTCACCCGCGGCGCGGAAGGCATGACCCTGTTCCGTCCCGACCGGCCGCCGGTGCATCAGCCGGCCAGGGCACGCGAGGTGTTCGACGTGACCGGTGCCGGCGACACGGTGATCGCGACGCTGGCGGCCGCGGTGGCGGCCGGCGAGACGCTGGAGGATGCGATGCATCTGGCCAACCTCGCCGCCGGGATCGTGGTCGGCAAGCTGGGCACCGCGACGGTATCGCCGGACGAACTGCGCGCGGCGCGGCACGAGCCGGAGGGCGCCGATCGCGGCGTCCTGTCCCGCGCCGGGCTGATGGCCGTGCTGGAGCGCGCGCGGGCCGCCGGCGAGCGCATCGTGATGACCAACGGCTGCTTCGACCTGCTGCATGCCGGGCACGTGGCCTATCTGGAGCAGGCCCGGGCACGCGGCGACCGGCTGGTGGTCGCGGTCAACGACGACGCCTCGGTACAGCGCCTGAAAGGTGCCGGACGACCGGTGACCCCGCTGGAGGGCCGCATGGCCGTGCTGGCCGGGCTGGCGGCAGTGGACTGGGTGGTGCCGTTCGCCGAGGACACCCCGGCGGAGCTGATCGGCGAGGTGCTGCCCGACGTGCTGGTGAAGGGTGGCGACTACAGGCCGGAAGACATCGCGGGTTATGATGCCGTCACCGCTGCCGGCGGCCGGGTCGAGGTGCTGGACTTCGTCGACGGCTGCTCCACCAGCGCGGTGATGGAGCGTATCCGACAGGGCGAATCCGACACATGAAAGTACTCTATCTCGTGGGCATGGGCCGCAGCGGCTCGACCCTGCTGGACATCCTGCTGGACGCGCACAGCCAGGTGCGCGCGCTGGGCGGGGTCCGGCGCCTGGCGCATTACGCGCGCAAGCATCCCTGCCCCTGCGGCGCGCCCAGCTTCTGGGCATGCGAGTTCTGGTCGGCGGTCAACGCCCGGCTGGAGGAGCGCCTGGGCTGCAACCTGGAGACCCTGGACGTGCATGCGCGCGACCCGGCCCGTTTCAACGAGCACAACCGCACGCTGTTCGAGGTGGTCTCCGAGGTCAGCGGGGTCCCGTTCGTGACCGACAATTCCAAGTCGGTGCAGCGCCTGCGCCGGCTGATGGTCGCGCCCGACATCGACGTGGTGCCCATCCACGTGCTGCGCGACCCGCGCGGGCGGGCGCAGTCGCTGCGCAAGCGCAAGCAGCAGAACTACCTCCCTACCTTCTCCTATTCCCACCGTTCGCTGCGGCTGTACCACCTGCTGCGCAACGAGCCGCACATCGTGGTGAACTACGAGAAGCTGGCCTATGACCCCGAGGATCAGCTGCCGAAGCTGATGGAGCGTCTGGGGCTGGAGTTCGAGCGCCCGCAGCTCGACTCCTGGGCGGAGATGGCGCATCACAATATCGGTTCGGCGGATGTCTTCCGCAAGACCGAGGGCAGCGTGATCTGGCCGGACGATGCCTGGAAGAAAGTGATCCCGCCGTACATGCAGCGCATCCAGAACGTGATCGCCTGGCCCGGGCGGGTGGCCAACGATGCCAAGGAGCGTCGCTGGGGGCTGGACTGACGCACCCGCGTCGTCAGCGCCGGGTCAGCGCGCCTCGCTGACCTGCCGCAGCCACTCCCGGTCGCGCTGCGCGGCGCGCAGAAGACCGCGCGCCCCCGGCCGGGCAAAGGCCAGCGGCAGCGGGTCGAGGATCCACAACGCCTGGCCGTCGCTGCCCAGCATGCGCGGGTCCCGCCCGCGGAACCGGATCCCGTAGTCCCGCAGACCCGCCCACAGGGTCTCGGCCGCTTCCGGTCCGGGCGGAGGGCCGCCGTCCGTCAGCGGGTGCATGTCTGCGATTGCTTCCTGGACCAGCCAGATCATGCCGCGATCCGCGGCGACCACGGCCACCGGCCGTGGCGCCGCCAGCCCCAGCCGCCGGAGGGTGAGCGCATGGCTCCAGACCCGACGCGCGGTCCGGCGGGTGAGGGCCGGGCGCAGCAGGGCGGGCAGGGTCTGCCAGGGTGCATCAATCCGCCGGGCGCAGAGTTCGGGCGTGTCCGATGAGGCGACGGTCTCCGGCAGCTCGCCGGTCGCGTACAGGTGGCGGGCGATCTCGCCGGCCTGCTCGCGCGTGAGGCTGCGCCGGTCGTGGATGATCCCGAGGTCGTCGCTGCGAAAGCGCGGGTAGTGTTTCCAGCCGCGTGCCGCGCGGTGCGCAACGCGGCGGGCATGGCGCACGCGGGCGTGGCGCAGTACCCGCAGGAAACGTTCCAGTTCGGCCTCGCTCGCGTCCCAGCCGCGCAATTCGTGGTAGCGCCGGAAGCCCTCGCGGATGCGCGCCTCGGGCACGCGGGTCTTTGAGGCGTACAGCCGCTGGAGGTGGCGCAGGGCGGGCCCGCGGGCCAGCGCCCCGGCGCGGCGCCGGACCCGGTCCCCGTCGATCGCGTACAGCTTTCCGCCGTGGGGGATGAAGTTCAGCCAGTTGAGATCGTTCTGCACGATACCGGCGCGGTGGTGTTCGGCCAGGGTGGTCAGCAGCCGGGCATGGGCCTCGTGCCCGGGATCACCGCCGGGCGGTGGCCAGGGGGTATCCGCCTCGACCAGGTCCAGCACCAGTAGCCACGCGCGGTATTGCGGGCAGTAGCCGGCATGGTGCACCGCCGGCGCCGGCACGCCGGCCGCCTCCAGCCGGCGCGCCCCGCGGGTGCCACGGCGCCATTCGGCCCACTGCGCGATGCGCCCGAGATAGAATTTGGCGACCACCGCCCGATCGTCGGGCAACCGTGCGCGAAAGATCCGCCGCTTGCCCGGGTACTCGTGGAGGCAGTCCTCCAGCGCGAGGGTCCCGAGGCCCGGGATCTCCGGGCGGTCACCGGTTTGCGGAAGTCGGGGCATCGAATTCGTAGCCCAGCAGGTCCAGGTCGCGGCGGTAATGCTGCGCCACCATCTCCGCCAGGGTGTCGTCGTAGTAGCTGCGATAGTCGTCGCGTTCGCTGGCGCGGCGCAGGTGCGGGAGTTCGGGCGTCGGGATCCCGATGCGCTGACAGATCGTGGCGAAATCTTCGTGCAGGTTCTCGTAGCGGCCGATGAAATCCACGATCACGCGTCCCTGCAGATCGACGATGTACTCGTGCTGCAGCTCCGCCGAGGTGTCCAGCATGTAGTCATACGGCCGTTCGGGGTCGAACTTCAGCCGCAGGAAATCGCCGAAGGTTTTGACCCCTTCCAGGACCTCCGGCTTCTCCCGCCGGATGTGGTGCCAGGAGCTGACCTGCAGATCCCAGGGGTTGCGCACGATCGCGCACTTGAACAGCTCGCGGTAGACCGGCTCCGGCAGCATTTCCTTGGCCGCGATCGCCTTCGCGTGGCGCGGAAACTTCAGCCCCAGCTTGTGCCGGGGCCGGGTCAGCTGACTGACCTGGCTGGCCGCCCACAGCGGGATGCTGTACCAGCCGCCCCAGCGATACGGCCGCAGCGCCGCCCGGATGCTGGTCCCGCCCGTCTTGGCGATGTGCACGAACAGGAAATTCTTGCGATAGGAAATCAGCATGGATCGGGGCTGCTAGGGATCGGTGGCGGTATTGTAACCGCGATGTCTCCGGTCAAGCGTATCCGTTCACGGGGCGTTGAGTGAGCTCGGCTCAATGTCCAGTACCCTCAGGTATTCCCGACTGCTTCGCTCCGCCTCGAATGGCCGCACGGCAGTGCGCAGGTCCTCGGACGGGGCGGGATGATCAATCGCTTCTTCGATCCCCCTGGCCAGGGCCATGACGTCCTCCACCGGCACCAGCGGGCCCAGAAGGCCATCTTGCAGGATGCCCCGGGGACCGCTGGGGCAATCGGTCGCTACCACCGGGGTGCCCAGGGCCATCGCTTCGACGAGGACGTTGGGGGAGCCTTCAAAACGGGAGGGCAGCACGAACACGTCTGCAGCCCGCATGAGCGGGTAGGGGTTTTCCACGAAGCCGGTGAATTGCACCACGTCATCGATTCCAAGTTGCTTCGCTTCGTCTTCCAGTGGTTTGCGATCCGGGCCATCGCCGGCTACCAGGAGGCGGACTTGCCGATTCTTCCGTACCCGGGCGACGGCGTTCAGCAGCAGGTCCATACCCTTTTGCGGCCTCAAACGGCCAACGGCGACCAGCACGGGTACCTCTCGAGGGCGAGGGGGCAGCCATGGATGCACGAAGGGCTGACGTGCAAGTGTTTCCAGGTCGGCCGGGATCGAGGGGTTCGCAATGACATGGAATCGTTCGGGGGGCAGGCGGCCGATCTCGGCCAGGTCCTCGGCAACGGGACGGGCTACCGCCACAATCGCGTCTGCGTGCGGGAATATCCACCGTACGGGGAGATGACGGGCCAGCTTCTGCCACCGGGACTTGCCCTGGAGAGAACCGGACAGGTGCATCCCGATGCGCAGCACGATACGTACAGGCACTCCGGCGAGTGCTCGTGCCAGGATCGCCACGCGACCGGCCCGATCCTTGGCGGCAAGAAGCGCTGCCGGGCGTTCACGACGCAGGTATCGGACCACCGCCGGCAGTGCCAGAATGGAGGTCAGCGCATTGATCCGGATGACGTTGACTTCTTCGGGAATGCCCTTCAGGTGCCCCCCGCGCGCCTTGAGCAACAGGAGATCCACTGTCACGCCGGAATCCACGAATCCGCGCAGCAGATGGTTGATCATTTTTTCGACGCCGCCGTCTCCGGTATAGGCGACCAGAACCGCCAGGCGTTTATCCTCCATGGCGGTTCCTTTCCTCGTGGTAACCCTGTAGCAGGTGAGTCCAGCCCTCTCGGGCCCGTTCCCGGGTTTCGGGCCATTTCTCCAGGGATCGCGCCAGTCGTTTCAGGTTGCCCGAAAGGCTCCAGACGGGATTTTGCCGTCCTCTGTCCCAGTCGATGAGCCAGACGTTGTTCCCTCTCTGGATCAGTATGTTGCGTGCATTCAGGTCCGCGTGCCAGACGCCGTGGCGATGAAATGCCGCGATCCTGCGGCCCACGGAGTGCCAGGTGGAGGGCGAGTCCTCCTCGCTCTTGATTACGTCAAAAAGAGTCCTGGTATGGGGTATCAACTCCGTGATCAGGTCCCCCCTCCAGAAGGGTCCTTGAAATTCGACCCGGGCGGCCACCGGTCGCGGGACCGCCAGTCCGAGCTCATGCAACGTACACAACAGTCGCCACTCCCGCAGGGGGCGGCTGCGGGCCAGTCCCGTTCTCAGGTACCGGTCGCTAAGGACATGCGCCATGAGCCCCCCGCGCCAGTAGTGCCGTAGCACCCAGTCATGACCACCCCTGCGCACGAGATGGACCGGCCTGCGACCGTCCCCGAGCATGGAACACTCTCCCGGTCGTTCGGGGGAGACGGGATCGAACAGCGCAAGATCGCAGCGATCCATTCGTGAGGCGTCGTAGATGCAGGCCTGGCCGGCTGGCCGTTCAAGCCGTTCCACGATGGGGGCCGGGGCGGTCGCGAATTCGTTCATCGGGTAGCTGGTGCCCGCCACCAGTAGCGCGGGGAGGCATCTGGCCGGGGCGCGCGCCATTTGCCTTCTGGTAGTATTGTGCTCATGCGAAATTCACCCGCCTTCACGGTGTTCATCCCGGCATACAACCGTGCACATACCCTGCGCCGGGCGCTCGATAGTGTACGCGAGCAGACCTTGCAGGACTACGAGGTCCTGGTGGTCGATGACGGGTCCGAGGACGACACTGAAACGGTCGTGAGTGAATGGGCGGAGGATTCCGATATTCCCGTGCGGTACTACCGGCAGCCCAATGGAGGCAAGCATAGGGCGCACAACCGGGCGGTGGGGCTGGCGCGTGGCGAACTGCTGATGGTGCTCGACTCCGATGACATTCTGCTTCCGGAATGCCTGGCTCGGGTGCATGAGGCGTGGTCCGCGATTCCCCCGGACCAGAGAGAGGGCTTTGTGGGTGTCGAGGGCCTGTGCCGCGACGGGGAGGGGCGCCTGCACGGCAGCGCCTATCCCTCTGACGTCGTCGATGGTTATTACCTGGAGATGATCGGTCGGTACGGGGTGACGGGAGAAAAGAGACACGCCCTGCGCGTCGATGTGCTCCGTGACTTCCTGTATCCCGAAGTGCCCGGGGAAGACCGAATGCGTGACAGCTATCTGTGGAAGCAGCTCTCTGCGGCGGGCTGGCGCGTCCGTTTCATCAACGAGGTCCTTCAGGAAATCGAATTCCAGGAAGGAGGGCTTACGCGCACGGCTTCGACCCGGCGCCAACGACATGTTCGTGGTCTGTATCTCTACTGGAAATCGGACCTACTCCATCATCAGATGTATCTCAGCCGTTCGGTCCGCAGACGGCATTATGCGGAGTACATACGGTACGCTCTGCACAGCGGCATCCATTTTTCTGCCCAATGGCACGAGGTGCCAAGCCGCGTCCAGTGGCTCAGCGCGTTGCCGCGCGCGCTGCCAAACTACCTTGGCGATCGTTTCAAATGGCAGCGGACGGCAGGCAGGTGACCGCGGGCCGATTACTGGTCACGGTCGACCCCACTGCGATCGACCGTTCGTTCGTGAGGCGGAGCTCCTGGGACAAGCTTCGGTTTGGTCTGAATGGTCTCGGGCAGCCCGAGATGCTTCGTTCGGGGAGCTGGGACCGGCGAACCATCCCTGTGACCCAGCATCCCGGATATCGTCTTATCCGCGAGCTCGCCGATAACCAGTTTGAACCTGAAGCCAGCCATGAAACCCTCGTTCGCTATTTTCGCGACAAGGGCCGCAGTGTCGATCGAGCGAGGCGGAAGGCTGCTGAGGAAGGCGACGCTTACATCCGACAATATCACGCACTTTTTCAAAGCATGAAGGCCAGTGGTTATGTCCCAAACCTTGCCGCAGATGAAATCGGCCTCGCCATCGATCGCGAAGGTCGCTGGGTCAAGGTGCCCAATGGGAATCATCGTTTCCATACAGCCCTCGTCCTCGGCCTGTCGTTGGTCACCGCGGAAGTCCGTTTTGTCCACCGCAGGTGGATTCTCGCGCGATCGGGGCCGGGACCGGCGGACATGCGATCAAGGATCGCGTACCAGTTGCAGGAGAACGGGGTGCAGCCCTGTTGGTGCTAGGGCCAGTTCTTCGCCCCGGGCGCCTTTACGGTCCGTGCTCCGTCGTTCGTGATTCCTCAAGGTGGATTCCCATGTTTCGTTCTCCCGATCAGGCAATCGTCTTTCTCCATATTCCCAAAACCGGCGGGAGTTCCATTGCGAAGGCGGTGGGTCGCCGATATCGGGGGTCGCGATATCACGTAAAGGCCGCCGAATCACGACACGCCGCCGCAAGGACCCACGATATAAACGCGCCTGGTTTTGAGGAGCGTATGCAGGGCCTGCGCTCGGATCTTCTGCTTTACGCCGCCGAGTCAGGGACCCGCTACCTCACGGGGCATGTGTGGTATACAGGTGGCATCAGAAGTTTGCAGAAAGCCGGATATCAGGTCCTGACCTGTCTTCGTGATCCGGTGGATCGTTTTATCTCGAATTTTCTCTATAACCGCTTCAAGACGACCCCTCACATGCGTACATCGCTGGATATCGATTCTTATCTTTCGTCGCCTGAGGCCCGATCCCAGGCGACGACATATGTTCGATACCTCACAGGGGGATGCGCTGATCGCGTGTACGAGACGGAAGCGGCAGTGAAACAGGCAAAGGCCGCCATTCATGAACTTGATGGGGTTGGTTTTCTGGATGAGATCAGGCTGTTTGCGGAGCAGATTGAGGCCCTCGTTGGCGCGCGTATAAAGATCCCGCACGAGCGGCGAAACCCGGCTCCGGATCGGTACGCCCGGGAAATCAAAAATTCGTCCGAGATTCGTGATCGCGTTTCCGAGATGTGTGCATATGATATCGAGCTGTATCGGTATGCCAGAGCGCTTCGCCCTTCCGTTGCGGCGGGTGAGTCTTGAGGGTGGCTGACGTGGAAGCGCGGCGTTATCGGTCGTTTCATGGGGTTGGTATCGTTGTTGGTTTCCTTGGGGTCTACCTTTTTGCGGTCTCGCAGGCGTGGTCTACTACCCTTGTCGATGTGGGACTCTTTCTGGTGGTAGTCGGGAGTCTTTTCCTTCTTCCGCGTATCTGGTCAGATATAAAACGCGAGCCAGTGTTCTGGCTGGCTGTCGGCATAACAGGCTATATTCTTTTGCATTCCCTGGTTTATCTCCAGTTTGCCCCTGCGCTTGATGATTCGATAAACCCCAACTGGAATCATTGGCTTCGGGTAGGGGGTTTGTGGTCTGTCCTCCTGGGGTGGTGGCTCTGGTGCTTCCCCGGTCATCTCAAGCCATTCCTTGTGACCCTTGTTGTCGGCCTGTTCTTTGGGGCGGGGGTGGATGGTGATGTAGGGGCGCTGCTGGATGGAGATATCTGGGACAGGTCCGTTTGGGGGTATTCGCCGAATTATCTAGGTATGTTCAGCAGTATGCTGATGCTGGGCTTGCTCTCGTGGGTCCTCTACGAGCGTAAGGGGCGGCTGCGAGGCTGGGAATGGATACTTGGTGCCGGGGTCTTTCTGGGTCTCGTGATGATGTTGTACACGTCCGGCTCACGGACCGCCTGGCTGGCGTTTCCGGCTGGTTTCGGGATCCTTCTGTTGTATGGGTTGTTGAGCCGTGCCGTCGGTGGAATGAATAAAGCCACAATATTCCTTTCCGGTCTCGCGCTGGTGATTCTGGCGGCGGTAGTTTTTAGTAATATGGAATATTTCGTTGAGCGCTTCAGCAGAGAATGGGAAGCGCTTCAGGCATTTTTGTACCTGGACTGGTCGACATCAGCCGAGATCGGGGGGTCCTTCGGATCTCGTGTGGCGATGTGGCTGGTTGGCTTGGAGGCAATACTGGATCGGCCCGTATTCGGTTGGGGAGGTGGTAGCGGGTCGATGATTCTGAATCCTGCGGGCCTGGATTACGGGCACTTTCATAACATCTATCTGGAGATTCTGACCAGTTTCGGTGTGGTTGGCGGGGCGCTTTTTCTGGCGTTCCACGTATTGCTCTACGCGGGGGTTGTGCGGTCGTACTTTGGGGCGGTGATTTCTCCCGCGCTGTTCGTGGGGCTACTTAGTGCAACCGTGGTTCTTTTGATAATGCTCATGAACGAGATTAGGATCGGGCAGAGTGAGGGGCGGGCTCTGATAACGTCGCTGTACGCGTTATACTTTTATTCACTTTTCCGTTTGAAAAGCAGATAGCTGTCGGTATATCCGTGCGGTCCGCCTCCCCTTAGGAAGATGGAAATGAGGTGTCGTCGTACTCCAGCTGGTCAAAGTCAACGCGGTAGATGCGGCGAACGATCTGAACGGCTTCGGTTGTATAGAATTCGTTGAGCTGTGAGGCTGCGCGCGTGGCTTTGTCCTTGTCCGAGGCGTAGGTCGCATGCAGGGCAGAGGGTAAGGGCTGGTTGGTGCGTTCCTGAAGTAGATGTCGGAGATCGTCCGCGAAATGTTCGAAACGGATGACCGTGTCATACAGGGTCGGCGGGAGTGCCATTAGTTTGATTTGCAGGTCCCAGTGGGGGTCTTTGGTTAGGCCGCCTTCATCGAGCCAGCGTAAGAAGGATTCGAACCCCTCGGGTGTCAGGTCAAACTGACCATGGCGGTGTCTGAACCGTTCGTGGCGGAACTTTTCGAGGAATGCGGACAGGACTCGGGTATATGGGTTCCGTTTGACCGTGATGATTGAGTATTTTTCGAGATTTCGGTGGGCGCGCGCCTGGTTTTTGCAACCGAGGATGGGTGTGGTTTTTTTTATGGTCTTGTGATGAGGTGTCTGACCTGTCTCGAGTTCGGTCAGGATTCCGAGCGTGGTGGTGTTGGCATTCTTCTTGACCCGGTTGAAAAGGATCCCGGTCTTCGGGAAGACGGCAATGCGTTTCAAGCCAGCCGGGTTGACCCTGCGCCATCCGTATTTCTGACACATGGGCAGGTATGCGTGGGTGAGGACCTGCAGGTTCTCGATATTCCGCGTTACGAACGACATCCCTGAATGGTGTCGGCTCAGGGAGCGCTTGGCAAGATTTGGCTCGGACGGTTCGCCAGCAGGGCATCCAGGCGCTCGGTGACCTCGGGCACCGTGATGCGCTCCATCACGTCGGGTTCACGCACGCGCCGGCCCCAGCGCAGGTCTTCGGGCGGCTTGCCTAACGCGGCCCGGCAGGCCTCGGGGTACTGGTTGACCACCCATTGCCGGCTGCAGTAGGGGCCGGTGCGGTCGGGGTTCGAGCCGGCGTACAGGCCGATCACCGGGGTGCCGGTTGCGTTGGCCATGTGGGCGGGGCCGGAGTCGGGCGAGACCAGCACCTGCGCGCGTTCGAGCACGGCCAGCAGCTGCTTGAGGTCGGTCCGGCCGACCAGGTTGGTGACGGGGTGGCGGCATTGCGCGGCGATGGCCTCGCCGTATTCGCGCTCGAGCTGCGTGGGGCCGCCGGTCAGCACGATGCCCATGCCGTGGCGTTCGGCGGCGTGGTCGGCCACCGCCGCGTAGCGTTCGGGTGCCCAGTTGCGGAAATTGCGAAAGCGGGCGCTGGAGCACGGGTTGATGGCGAGCCAGGGTCGGTTGGCGGGCAGGTGCTGTTCGGCCCAGGCCCGGGCCTCCCGCGGCACCGGGATGTCCCAGCGCAGGATGCGTTCGCGCACGCCCAGTGCCTCGGCGAAGCCGAAGAAGCCGTCGAGCACGTGTTCGCGCGGGCGGTGGGCGATGCGGTGGCGGGTGAACAGCCACTGGAAGTCGCGCGCGCGCCGGCGGTCGAAGCCCAGGCGCAGGCGTGCGGGGACCTGCAGGCCCAGCAGGCTGGCGCGCAGCGAGACCTGCATCTGCAGCAGCACGTCGAAGCGGCGGCTGCGCAGGGCACGGCGCAGGTCGCCGTAGGCGCGGCGGCCGCGATTCTTGTCCACGACCACGAATTCGACCCCGGGCAGTCCTTCCAGCAGCCGGTGTTCCAGCCGCCCGATAATCCAGGTGATGCGGGTCTGCGGCCAGGCGGCCTGCAGGCTGCGCACCACCGGGACGACGTGGGTGCAGTCACCCAGGGCCGACAGCCGCAGCAGGCACAGCTCGTCCGGCGGGGCCTCGATCAGCGGGCGGTCGGCCGAGTACTCAGGAGGCATCGTCCGGGCCCTGTTCGCGGGCGGCCTTCTTGCGCTTTTTCTTCAGCGCCTTCTTTTTCTTGTTCTTCTGCCAGGGCATGCGCCCGATATGCTTGGTCCGCAGGCCCGGGTACGGGTCGGGTGCATCCTCGGGCTGGGTCTTGAACCGTCGATGGGCCCAGAAGTACTGCTGCGGTGCGTGCCGGACGGCGTCTTCCAGCACCGCGTTCATGCGTGCGGCGTCGCGGGCGCGATCCTCGCTCGGGTAGTCCTCCAGCGGTGGCCCCACCACGAACTCGTAGCCGTCACCGGCGTCGTTCACGTAATAGAACATCGGCAGTACGCGCGCCCGACCCATGCGCGCCAGGCGCGACAGGCCGGTGGTGGTGGAGGCCTGCATGCCGAAGAACGGGGCGAACACCTGCTCGGTGCGCCGCATGTTCTGGTCGCCGGCGTACCAGATGGTCCCGCCCTTTTTCAGCTTGCGCAGGATCCCGCGGATGTCGTCCTTGGAGATCACGCGTTCCAGCTTGCGCTCGCGGCCGGAGCGCAGGGCGCGTTCCAGCACCGGCTTCTTGTCCATGGGCTTGTAGATCGCGGCCATGGGCACCTGCGCACCGAACAGCCGGCCGGCCATCTCGATGCAGGAGAAATGCCCGGACAGCAGGATCACCGGGTCACCGGCTTCGTGCGCCGTCTCCAGGTGCTCCATCCCGTGGAAGCGGCACGGCACGCGGTCCACCGCCGGTCCGCCGAACCAGCCCAGCGCCACCTCGGCCACCCCGCGACCGGTGTAGCCGAAGTTCGCGCGCACCCAGCGTTCGCGTTCATCCGGGTCGAGGTCCGGGAAACACAGCTCGAGGTTGCGGCGCACCACGTAGCGCCGGTCCCGCGCCAGGTAGTAGAGCAGGTGGCCCAGCCCGGTGCCCAGGCGGATCGCCAGGCGCCAGGGCAGGCGGGCGAGCAGCCACAGCAGGGCGGTGGCCAGGGCCTGTCCCCAGTTGGCCGGATGCCAGGCTTGTTCGCGGCGTTGCGATGTCATCGTTGGTCGAAGTCGGGTGTCGGGTAGATAATGTTGCGCATTGTACATTCGGGACCGCCGGGACGGGGCGTCGCCGGTGGCCGTCTCCGGGGTCGCCCCCCGAAAGTGAGGAACGCGTGCAGGAAGGGATCGCAGCAGAGTTGCAGGCCGCCAGCCGGCTTTTCGGACAACTGGCCGAGGATGCGGAATTCCTCGGGGAGGTGGAGGCCGTCGCGCGGCGCTGGCTGGCCAGCCTGGATGCCGGCGGCCAGATCCTGCTTGCGGGTAACGGCGGCAGTGCGGCGGATGCCCAGCACATCGCGGCCGAGATCGTGTGCCGTTACCGCGTGGTGCGGCCGGGCGCGGCGGCGGTTGCGCTGACCACCGACACCTCGGTGCTGACGGCCATCGCCAACGACTTCGGTTACGAGCAAGTATTTGCGCGCCAGGTCGAGGCGCTGGGGCGTCCCGGCGACGTACTGGTCGGCTTCACCACCTCGGGCGAGTCGCCCAATGTGCTGCGCGCGCTGGAAGCCGCCGGGCGCCAGGGCCTGACCACGGTCGCGCTGACCGGCGCGCGGGGGCTGCCCGCCGGCCCCGCGGTGGACCACCTGCTGGCGGTGCCGGACGCCGCGACCGCGCGGGTGCAGGAGGTGCACGGGCTCATCGGGCATCTGTTGTGCGCCGTGCTGGAAGATGCCCTGGTTGCCCGCGCGCAGGGCGACGGGGCCCCGTGAGCCGGCCGGCGCTGTTCCTCGACCGTGACGGCGTGATCAACGTGGATCACGCCTATGTGTACCGATCCGAGGATTTCGATTTCATGCCCGGGATCTTCGAGCTGGTGGCCCGGGCCGGTGCCGCCGGCTACCCCGTGGTGGTGGTCACCAACCAGTCCGGAATCGGTCGCGGGTACTACGGCGAGGACGACTTCGAGCGGCTGACGCAGTGGATGCGGGCGCGGTTTGCCGAACGCGGCGGACGTCTGGATGCGGTCTATCACTGCCCGCACCATCCGCGCGATGCGCTGGAGCCCTGGCGGCGCGACTGTCCGGACCGCAAACCCGCTCCGGGCATGCTGCTGCGGGCGCGGGACGCGCTGGACGTGGATCTGGCGCATTCGGTACTCGTCGGGGACCGCCCCTCCGACCTGGAGGCTGCGCGCCGTGCCGGGGTGGGCACGCGGTTGCTGTTCGCCCCGGAGACCCCGGATGCGGAACAGACGGTCGCGCTGCAGGCGGATCCGCAGGCACGCCGGATCCGTTCCCTGCAGGAGGCGGCGGCGCTTCTGGAGACGGAACGCTCCTGATGCGGCGCGCCGGCTACGCGGTCCTGTCGCGCCTGTTGGGGCTGGTCATGGGCGCGGTCCTGTGGCGGCGTGCCGCGCGCAACCACGTACCGGCGGCGCGCCGCCTGGAATGGTTGGGCCGGGGTGCCGCGCCGCCGTCGGGGGCGTGGTGGGTGCATGCCGCCTCGGTGGGCGAGGTGGAGGCCGCCCTGCCGCTGATACGGGGGCTGCGCGAGCGCTTCCCCGAAGTGCCCGTGCTGGTGACCACCACTACGCCCGAGGGTGCGGCGCGGATCACCGCGGCGGGCATCGAGAACGTCCACCACCGTTTTCTGCCGCTGGATCTCCCCGGCGCCGTGCGGCGCTTCGTGGCCGCGGCCCGACCGCGTGCCGGGGTGATCGTGGAGACCGAACTGTGGCCGCATCTGTTCGCGGCCTGCGAGCGCGCCCGGGTGCCTCTGGTGCTGGCCAGCGGTCGGCTCTCGGATCGTGCGTTCCGGCGTTATCAGGGCCGGCAGCCGCTGATCGCCGAGGTGCTGGGCGTGCCGCGGCGGATCCTCGCGCAGGATGCCGCTGCGGCGGAGCGCTTTCGCATCCTCGGCGCGCCGCCGTCGCGGGTCGAGGTGGGCGGCAACCTGAAGTTCGATCGCGATCCGCCTGCGGGCGCCGAGGGGGGCGCGGCGCTGCGCGCCGCCCTGTGGTCCGCGGAGGTGCCGGTGTGGGCGGCGGTCAGTACCCGCGAGGGCGAGGACGAGGCCTTGCTGGCGGCCCATGCCGCCTTGCGCAGGCGCCACCCGGACGCGCGGCTGATCTGGGTGCCGCGCCACCCGCAGCGTTTCGATACGGTGGCCCGGGCGGCCACAGACGCAGGCCTGTCGGTGGCGCGACGCTCGCTGCAGGCGGACGCACCCGGCCGCGCGGAGGGCGAGGCCGACGTGCTGCTGGGGGATACCCTCGGCGAGATGGGGCTCTATCTCGCGGCGGCCGACGTGGCCTTCGTCGGTGGCAGTCTGGTGCCACTGGGCGGACAGAACCTGCTGGAGCCGGCGGCCCTGGGGCGACCGGTGCTCACCGGTCCGGATGTGTCGAATTTCGCCGCCGTCGCTCGCGCCCTGGATGCCGTGGATGCCCGCATCGAGGTCGCCAATGGCGACGCGCTGGGCGCGGCACTGGCCGAACTGTTCGACGACCCGGAACGAGGGCGGCGCATGGCCGCGGCCGGCCAGGATGTGGTGGCCTCCGGGCGCGGTGCCGTGGCGCGGGTCCTGGGTGTGCTGGAAGAGACGGTGGCGACTGTCTGATTCCGCGCGGGCGCCGCGTGGCTTCCTGGCACAGAACCAGCCGATCGGTTATGGCCGGATTGAGCGCGTCCACCGGCCATGTTCGCGTGCTCGCACGCGAACCGGCAGGGTCCGGGGGGTAATTTCCCGGAACCGCCGCCAGCCCGGTCAGCGCCGGAGGATCACTCTTCGGGGCCGGCCTGTTCCTCCTCGCCGAACTGGCCCTTCTGCAGCGCGGCGTAATGCCCGCCGGCCTCCATCAGCTCGTTGTGCGTACCGGATTCCACCACCCGGCCGTCGTCCAGCACCAGGATGCGGTCGGCGTCCTCCACCGTGGACAGGCGATGCGCGATCACCAGGGTCGTGCGCCCGCGCATCAGCTGTTCCAGGGCGTCCTGGATCTTCTGCTCGGACTCCGAGTCCAGCGCCGAGGTGGCCTCGTCGAGGATCAGGATGGGTGCGTCCTTGAGCAGGGCGCGGGCGATTGCCAGTCGTTGCCGCTGCCCGCCGGAGAGCATCACGCCGTTCTCGCCCACCACGGTGTCGAAGCCGTCGGGCAGGTCGTCGATGAACTCCAGGGCGTTGGCCGCGCGCGCAGCCTCGTGCAGCTCCTCGGCGGAGGGTTCCCGTGCCAGGCCGTAGCCGATGTTGTTGGCCACGGTGTCATTGAACAGCACCACCTGCTGGCTGACCAGCGCCATCTGCCCGCGCAGGTCGCGCAGTGGATATTCCCGCACCGGATGGCCGTCCAGGCGCACCTCCCCATGTTCGGGTTCGTAGAAGCGCGGGACCAGACTTGCCAGGGTGCTCTTGCCGCTGCCGGAACGTCCGACCAGGGCCACGGTCTGCCCGGGCCGGATCTCCAGCGAGATGTCGCGCAGCACCCAGTCTTCGGTCTGGGGATAGCGGAACCAGACACGGTCGACCTCGATATGCCCCTCCGCCCGCTCCAGTCGGCGTTCGCCGTGATCCGGTTCCGGGGTGGTGTCCAGGACCTCGAACACGCTCTCGCCCGCGGCCAGCGCCTTCTGGATCTCCGAGTTGACCTTGACCACCCGCTTGAGCGGCGGAAGCAGCAGGAGCATGGCCGCGATGAACGAAATCATGCCCCCGGGGGTGATGGTGTCCATCACCATGTCCATGGTGGCGAGATAAACGATGATCGCGAGCGCGATGACCGCACCGAACTGTGACAGCGGCTGGCTGGCGGCCTCCACCGTCTTGTAACGCATGAACTGGCGGTGGTGGCGGTCATTGATCTTGCGAAAGCGGTCGGATTCATAGTCCTCGGCGCCAAAGATCTTGACCTCCGAATGCCCGCGGATACTGTCCTCCGCAACCTGGGCATAATCCCCCACCGAACGCTGCATGCGCCGGCTGAACTTGCGAAAACGCTTGTTGGCCCCGCTGATGACCAGGGCCACCGCCGGCGCCAGCCCGAACACGATCAGCATCAGCCAGCCACTGAGCCAGGTCATGTACATCAGCAGGAACAGGATGGTGAAACTGTCCTTGACCAGGATCAGGATCGCCTTGGAGGCCGCGGCACTGATCTGATTGACGTTATAGGTCAGCTTGGCCAGCAGGGTGCCGGAGGAATGGCGGTCAAAGAATCCCGCCGGAAGTCGCAGATACTGATCGAATACCGCCTGCCGGATGTCCTTGACCACTTTGCGCCCGACCCAGGCCACGGTGTACTGCGCGGCAAAGGTGGTGAACGCATAGAAGAAAAAGATCCCGACCAGCCCCAGGGGGACCCAGATGCGCGCGTCGGGGTCCTGTTCGATGAACGTGCCATCCACCAGCGGCTGGATGATCCAGGCGAAGGCGGCCTGTCCGGCGGCGGCCAGGATCATCGAGATGATCGCCACGATCCCCATGCGCCAGTAGGGCTTGATGAACTCGAAGATGCGGCGGAACAGGCGCCAGGATTCGCCGGCGCTGGGGTGGGTGGCGTCGAGGGCTTTGCTCTTCATGCGATTGCGAGGTCCTGGTCGGAACGCCGGCTGCGGGATTGGCTGCGAAACCGGGCAGGCATGATAACAGACCTTCCCGTGCGCCTCCGGAGCCCGGCGGTGTGTCATTCGGCCGGGCGCAGCCAGCCCCCGCAATGCCGGCACTGGTAGCGATACCCCTTTTTCTGGATCAGGGCATGTCGTTGCGGACTGAGCGCGTGGTGGGTGCAGTCGCAGATATAAGCATAGGTTCGTTGCCGGCGTGCGGGTGTGAGCGGGGTGGCATGCCGCACCCGCGGTGCCACCCCCAGGTGATGCATGATGGCCTGCCATTCCGCGCCGTGCGGACGGACCCGGCGTCCGCGATAAAGGACATGGACCGCGGCGTGGGCGACTTCGTGTGCAATGGTTTCCGGGAAATGCGTATTCCAGTCGCGTACAAAAGCCTCGGGATTGAAACGGATGGCTGGATGGCCGCGGTGGACCCGGAACTGACCGGCGGCGCGGCCGCGCAGATCAAAAAGAACCGCCGGGGTGGAAGACGCCGGGTGGCCGGTGGCCTCGATATAAAAGGAACGCGTGCGTCGGCAAATACGGTCGCGGGTTTCAGGGTCGAGATTCATGCGATGTTTTGGTTTTGCGCCGGGTTTCGTGGCATATTTGTCAAAAGATGGATCGAACGCAACATTTTGTGCCTGTGGCCCGCTCCGGTATGTAAGTCCTCCGGAGCGGGCAGAGAACGAAACGAACAATGGAGAAAAGTATGACCGTGGATGACAAGAAGGCCTCCGAACTCTCGGCCGAGGAACTTTATGCCCTGGCGCGCGAACGCGAGCGCGAGGAAGAGGAACGCAAGGAAGCCGAGCGCAAGGAAAAACGCGAGGCGCTGAAAGAAAAGCGCCGCGAAATGCTCGCCCGGCACAAGGCCGAACTGCGCGAAATCGATCGCCAGATCGAGGAACTGGGCGGGCGCGTCGGGGGCAGGCGGAAGGCCTCGTCCGCACGCGGCGGGCGTCGCGGCGGCGGTGGTTCCATCAGCCAGAAACTGTGCGACATCGTGGCCTCTCAGCCCGAAATGAGCGTGAAGGACATCAAGGCCGAGGCCGAGAAGGCCGGGCTGGATACCCGCAACATCAGCCAGACGCTGGCCTACCTCAAGCGTCAGGGTCGTCTGACGTCGCCGCGTCGCGGCGTTTACAAGGCCGCCTGAGAAAGGGGCACCCGGGAGCGGGCGGTCCGCCCCTCCCCCTCCCGTCCCGCGGGGGAAAGCCGACGGCCTCATCCGGCCGTGGATTTCAGCTCGAGTCCGTTTGCGGGGTCGCGTGACAACGCGGTTTCGCCGTTCAGCCAGCGCTGGATCTCGGCGCCCGCCACGTGATGGCGCCAGCCGCTGCCGAGGCGGCTGTCTTGCGGGCGTCCGCGCACCAGTTCCACAACATCCTTGCGCTGGGCGATGGCCGCGGGCGTGATCTCCTGCCGGCGGGCGAGTTCGCGCAGCAGGGCCATGGCCATGTCGGCGAGCACCTCGTCGGCCTCGGACAGCGGCTTCTGCTTCGGCAATGCCGGCCATTCCGACTGCGGACGTTCGCGTCCTGCCCGAATCGCCTCCAGCAGGCCCTGTACCCGGTCGTCGTTCATGCCCGAGGGGAAACCGCGCAGCCCGCGCAGTTGTGCGGTCCCTGCGGGTGCCCGGCGGGCGATCTCCAGCAGCAGGTCATCGCTCAGGACCCACTTGCGCGGCCGGTCGCTGCTCTGCGCCGTGCGTTCGCGCCAGGCGGCCACGGTCTGGAGTACGGAGAGTTCGCGCGGTTTCAGACGCTTGTGGCCGGAGACCCGGCGCCAGGCTGCTTCCGGATCGGCGCGGTAGGCCTCGGGATCGGCGAGGGCATCCATCTCCGGCTGCAGCCATTCCAGGCGCCCGCTGCTTTCCAGGTCCGCGTGCATCTGCTGGTACAGGGCCGCGAGATAGCGCACATCGTCGGCAGCATATGCCAGCTGCTCCGAATCCAGCGGACGGCGCGACCAGTCGGTGCGGGTCTGGCTCTTGTCCAGTTCGTGGTCCAGCACCGCGCGGACCAGATTGGCATAGCCGACCTGATCGCCGTGACCGAGCATCGCCGCGGCAATCTGGGTGTCGAAGGCCGGTGCGGGTACGTCGCCGGTCTCGCGCAGCAGGATTTCCATGTCCTGCCAGGCGGAGTGAAACACCTTGGTGACGGAACGGTCGTGCAGCAGCGGGGCCAGCCGTTTTACGTCCAGCGCCAGCGGGTCGATGCTGGCGATGTGCTCCGGGGTGGCCGCCTGGATCAGGCAGAGCTTCGGGTAGTAGGTCTTTTCGCGCAGGAACTCGGTGTCCAGCGCGATCCACGGGGCACCCCGGACGGCCTGCAGGAATGCCTGCAGTGCCTCCGGGGTATCGATCAGGCCATGATCATGCATGGTCGTCGTCGGGGCGGTTCTGTGCGAATGCCTCCAGCTGCTCGTTGCTGGCCGGTTTCTGATACCGCTCCTTCCACTCGGCGTAGGGCATGCCGTAGACGATCTCGCGGGCGGCCTCGTAGTCAATGGACTCGCCGCGTTCCTCGGCGGCCGCGACATACCATTTGGACAGGCAGTTGCGGCAGAAACCGGCGAGGTTCATCAGATCGATGTTCTGCACGTCCTTGCGCTCGTCCAGATGCTGCAGCAGCCGCCGGAAAACCGCGGCCTCGATCTCGGTCTGCTTGTTCGGGTCCATGGGGCCTCCGAAGGGGTCACGACTGAATGGCCGGGAGAGTATGCCGCAGCCGGCCTTCCGGGTGCGATGGCCACGGGTGGATCAGGTCAGGTGCAGCAGCCAGCGCTTGCGCACGTCGCGCAGCAGCACGAAGATCAGCGGCCATATCAGAGCGCTGCTGAGCACGGGCGCCCAGTACCACGGGGTGCCCGGCGGCAGGCCGGCCAGGCCCTGCGGCCACAGGGCGGTGAGCTTGTACAGGGCGATCAGGCCGGTGACCACGATCATCTGCTGCCACAGCGGATAGACCCGCAGGCGTGAATGCAGCTGGATGGTGAGGTAGGCCACCAGGGCCATCGCAACGGCATTCTGGCCCAGCAGCTGGCCCTGCAGGACATCGAGCAGCAGACCGGCGCCGAAAGCCGTGAACACCCCGACCCGCTGGGGGAAGGCCATGGCCCAGTAGATCAGGACCAGCGCTACCCATTCGGGTCGCAGCAGCGCGAGGCCCGCGGGCAGGGGCACGATCGCCAGCGCGAGGGCCGCCAGCAGGCTCAGCGGGATCGGCCAGGGAACGCCCGTGCCGCCACTCATGGCGCCGGCGCGGATTCGGTTGCGCTTTCGGCGGGCAGCGGCGTGGGGATCGCGTTGCGTTCGCGGTCCTGCATCCACAGCAGCAGCACCTCGCGCGAGCGGTCCAGCGCGGCCAGCGGTTCCGCCTCAATGGCGAGAAAGGGCTCGCCCGGCGGGCGTTCCACCGAGGTGACGCGCGCGACCGGGTAATCCGCAGGAAAACGACCGCCCAGCCCCGAGGTCAGCAGCAGGTCACCCTCCTCGATGTCTTCCTGTGGCGGGACGTGGCGCATGTGCAGGCGCTGGGGGTTGCCGGTGCCGACGACGATGCCGCGCAGGCCGGTGCGGGCGCTGACTACCGGCAGGGCATGTCCGGGGTCGGAGATCAGCAGGGCCGTGGCGCTGGAGTATTCGGCGGAGAGGATCTGACCGACAACGCCGTCGGCGTCGATCACCGGTTGTCCGGCATACACCGCATCGCGCTGTCCCTTGTCGAGCACGATCTGCTGGCGGAAGGGGTCCAGGTCCACCGCAAGGATCTGCGCGACCTGGACCTCCTCGTCCGCCTGACGGGCGGTGTTGAGCAGGGCGCGCAGGCGGTCGTTCTCCGCCTGCAACGCCTCGAAACGCAGCTGGCGGGCGCGCAACTCGCTGTTCTCGCGCCGCAGGATGCGGTTCTCCACCACCAGATCCTCGCGGCTGGAGAACGATTCCAGCACCCGTGAGCCCGCGCGGATGGGCGCATCCACCGCGACCTGGATCGGGTAGGCCACGGTCGCGAGCACGCTGCGCACCGTCTGCAGTTCGTTCAGGCGGTGGTCGAGCACCATCAGCGCGATCCCCAGCAGGACCACGAACAGCAGACGCAGCGTGGGCGAGATGCCCAGTCTGAACAGCGGCTTGCTTATAACCGAACCTCCGGAACGCGGGGCGACTCCCGGGGACGAGCCCGGGACCGGAGTTTACTCCATGGAGAGGAAGTCGACCCGCTTCTCGTCGAGCATTTCCAGGACCCGGCCGCCTCCGCGGGCGACGCAGGTGAGGGGGTCGTCGGCCACGACTACCGGAATGCCGGTCTCCTCCATCAGGAGACGGTCGATCTGCTGCAGCATCGCCCCGCCGCCGGTCAGCACGATGCCGCGTTCCGCGACATCGGAACCCAGCTCCGGCGGGGTCTGTTCCAGCGCCGTGCGCACGGCCGAGACGATCCCGTACAGCGGATCCTGCAGGGCCTCGAGGATCTCGTTGGAATTCAGGGTGAACGAGCGCGGCACGCCCTCGGACAGGTTGCGGCCCTTGACCTCGATCTCCAGCAGCTCCTTGCCCGGATAGGCCGAACCCACCGCATGCTTGATGCGTTCAGCCGTGGCCTCGCCGATCAGGACGCCGTAGTTGCGGCGCACGTAGGCCATGATGGCCTCGTCGAAGGTGTCGCCGCCAATGCGCACCGACTCGGAATAGACGATCCCGTTCATCGACAGCACGGCGACCTCGGAGGTGCCGCCGCCGATGTCCAGCACCATGGAGCCGACCGCCTCGTCCAGCGGGATGCCGGCACCGATCGCCGCGGCCACCGGTTCCTGCAGCAGGTAGACCTTGCGCGCCCCGGCGCCAAAGGCGGATTCGCGGATCGCGCGGCGCTCCACCTGGGTGGCGCCGCAGGGCACGCAGACCAGCACCCGCGGGCTGGGGCGGAAGATCCGCCGTTCGTGCACCTTCTTGATGAAGTACTGCAGCATCTTCTCGGTGGTGGTGAAGTCGGCGATCACGCCGTCCTTCATCGGCCGGATGGTCACCACGTGCTCCGGTGTGCGCCCGAGCATCTTCTTGGCCTCGATGCCGACGGCCTCGATCGAACGCGGTCCCCCGGGGCCCCGGTCCTGACGAATGGCCACGACGGAGGGTTCGTTGAGCACGATGCCCTGGCCGCGCATGTAGATCAGCGTATTGGCCGTGCCGAGGTCGATGGAGATGTCGTTGGAGAACAGCCCCAGGAGGCGTTTGAGCATGGGGTACGAACCTGCTTGCATGGTCGGCGGGAAAGCCACGGACTCTAGCAACCGCCCCGGGTTTGGGCAAGGTCGGGGTTGTGGTAAGTTTGCGCTCCGTCTCAGCGTATCCCTGAGTGTTTCGTTATCGCCCGCAGCGAGGGTCCGCAAGCCATGTCCGTAGACACCGAACACGTCCAGCGCATCGCCGAGCTTTCGCGTCTGGCGATGGATGACGACCAGGCCCGCGAGTTTGCCGGCGGGCTGAGTGACATCTTCGACTTCGTCGAGCAGCTCGACGGCGCCGACATCGAGGGGGTGGAGCCGATGGCCCATCCGATGGACGCGGCCCAGCGCATGCGCCCGGACGCGGTCACCGAGCCCGACCGGCGCGACGACTACCAGGCCATTGCCCCGGCGGTGGAAGGGGGGCTCTACCTGGTGCCGCGCGTCATTGAATGACGCGTCATCCGCCGAATCGCCTGCGGCGCGCCCTGTGCGCCGCTTTCAGCCACGCTTGAAGGAAAGAGTCCCGAGTCCATGACCCAGGAAACCCTCTCCGACTGGGTACGCAAGCTGCGCGCCCGAGAGATCAGCTCGCGCGAGCTCACCCGCCTGTACCTGGACCGCATCGAGCGTCTGGATGCGGATCTCAACAGCTTCGTCACCGTAACCGCCGATTCCGCGCTGGAGCAGGCGGACGCCGCCGATGCGCGTCTGGCGAAAGGCGAGGAGGCCCCGCTGCTGGGCGTGCCGGTGGCGCAGAAGGACATCTTCTGCACCCGTGGCGTGCGCACCGCCTGTGGCTCGCGCATGCTGGACCCGTTCGTCTCGCCCTACGACGCCACGGTGGTCGAGCGCATGCACGCCGCCGGCGCGGTGATGCTGGGCAAGACCAACATGGATGAGTTCGCCATGGGTTCGTCCAACGAAACCAGTTTCTACGGTCCGGTGCACAACCCCTGGGACACCGCGCGGGTCCCGGGCGGCTCCTCGGGCGGTTCCGCGGCCGCGGTGGGCGCGCGTCTGGTGCCCGGCGCGACCGGTACCGACACCGGCGGTTCCATCCGCCAGCCGGCCGCGTTCTGCGGCATCACCGGGCTCAAGCCGACCTACGGTCGGGTCTCGCGCTACGGCATGATCGCCTTCGCCTCCAGCCTGGATCAGGGCGGGCCGATGGCGGCCTCGGCCGAGGACTGCGGGCACATGCTCAATGCCATGGCCGGGTTCGACGAGCGCGACTCGACCAGCCTCGAACGCCCGGCCGAGGACTTCACCGCAGCGCTGGACGCCGACCTCACCGGGCTGCGCATCGGTCTGCCGCAGGAGTTCTTCGGCGAAGGCCTGGATGACGGCATCCGCGCCGTACTGGACGAGGCGATCCGGGTGCTGCGCGAACGTGGCGCCGAGATCCGCGAGGTCAGCTTGCCCAACAGCCACCTGTCGGTGCCGGCCTACTACGTGGTGGCCCCGGCCGAGGCCTCGTCCAACCTGTCGCGCTTCGACGGCGTGCGCTACGGCTATCGCTGCGAGGATCCGCAGGACCTGCTGGACCTGTACACGCGTTCGCGCGGCGAGGGCTTCGGCGCGGAGGTGAAGCGGCGCATCATGGTGGGTACCCATGTGCTGTCCGCCGGCTACTACGACGCCTACTATCTCAAGGCGCAGAAGGTCCGCCGGGTGATCGCCGACGACTTCCGCCGGGTGTTCGCCGACGTCGATCTGCTGCTGGGCCCGACCACGCCGGAACTGCCGTTCGAGCTGGGAGCCAAGAGCGCCGACCCGGTCAAGATGTACCTCTCGGATATCTACACCATCGCCGCCAATCTGGCGGGGCTGCCGGCGATGTCGCTGCCGGCGGGCGAGGTGCAGGGGCTGCCGGTCGGGCTGCAGCTGATCGGCAACTATTTCGACGAGGCGCGCATGATCGGCGTCGCACACCAGTTTCAGCAGGAGACCGACTGGCACGCCCGCGTGCCGTCGGCCTTTGCCTGAGGGGTCGCAGCATGGAATGGGAAACCGTCATCGGGCTGGAGATTCACGCCCAGCTCAATACCGTCTCCAAGATCTTTTCCGGGGCGCCCACCGCCTACGGCGCCGAGCCCAACCGTCAGGCCTGCCCGGTGGACCTGGGCATGCCCGGCGTGCTGCCGGTGCTCAACCGCGGGGTGGTCGAGCGCGCGGTGATGCTGGGCCTGGCGCTGGACGCCGAGGTTGCCGGCCGCTCGGTCTTTGCACGAAAGAACTACTTCTACCCGGACCTGCCCAAGGGCTACCAGATCTCGCAGTTCGAGCTGCCGATCGTTGCCAGCGGGCATCTGGACATCGAGCTGGAGGACGGCTCGACCAAGCGCATCGGCGTGACCCGTGCGCATCTCGAGGAAGACGCCGGCAAGAGCCTGCACGAAGGCTTCGAGGCGATGACCGGCATCGATCTCAACCGCGCCGGCACCCCGCTGGTGGAGATCGTCTCCGAGCCGGACCTGCGTTCGGCGAAGGAGGCGGTCGCCTACATGAAGAAGCTGCACTCGCTGGTGCGCTACCTCGACATCTGTGACGGCAACATGCAGGAGGGCAGCTTCCGCTGCGACGCCAACGTGTCCATCCGTCCGAAGGGCCAGGCGGAATTCGGTACCCGTGCGGAGCTGAAGAACCTCAACTCCTTCCGCTTCGTCGAGCGTGCGATCAACTTCGAGATCGAACGCCAGATCGACGTGATCGAGGGTGGCGGCCGCGTGGTGCAGGAGACCCGCCTGTACGATCCGGACCGCGACGAGACGCGTTCGATGCGCACCAAGGAAGAGGCCAACGACTACCGCTATTTTCCTGATCCGGACCTCCTGCCGGTGGAGGTCGATCAGGGCTTCATCGAAGAGATCCGCGGCCGCCTGCCGGAGCTGCCCGACGCCAAGCGCGAGCGTTTCGTGCGCGAGTACGAACTGCCGGAATACGATGCCGGCGTGCTCACCGCGACCCGCGAGATGGGGGACTTCTACGAGGCGGTGGTGCGGGGCTGCAATGCGCCCAAGCTGGCCGCCAACTGGGTGATGGGCGAGTTCTCCGCCGCGCTCAACCGCTCCGAGGTGGAGCTCGCCGAGGCCCCGGTGGATGCCGGGGCGCTGGCCGGGCTGCTGGCGCGCATCCAGGACGAGACCATCTCCGGCAAGATCGCCAAGGAGGTGTTCGAGGCGATGTGGAACGGCGAGGGCGATGCCGACAGCGTGATCGAGGCCAAGGGGCTCAAGCAGATCACCGACACCGGCGCGATCGACGCCATTATCGACGAGGTGATCGCGAACAATCCGAAACAGCTCGAGCAGTACAAGGGCGGCAAGGACAAGCTGTTCGGCTTCTTCGTCGGCCAGGTGATGAAGGCCACCCAGGGCAAGGCCAACCCCGCCCAGGTCAACGAGCGGCTGAAGGAACGCCTGGATCAGGCATGAGTGAGGCGGGCATGGGCGCGGCATCCGCGCGCGAAGCCGATACCCTGCACCGCTTCATGCTGGAAAACACCGGGGTGCGCGGCGAATGGGTGCACCTCGACCGGGCATGGCAGGCGGTGCTGGAGCGCCACCCCTACCCGCCGGTGGTGCGCGACCTGCTGGGACAGGCCTGTGCCGCGGTCACCCTGGTCGCCGCCACGCTCAAGTTCAAGGGCTCCCTGATCCTGCAAGTCACGGGTTCCGGGCCGCTGCACATGCTGGTGGCACAGGCCGACGGGCAGGGCCATCTGCGCGGCGTGGCCCGTTATCACGAGACCCCGCCGGAGGACGGCACGCTGGACGCGATCCTGGGCGAGGACGCGCGGGTGATGATGACCCTGGACCCCGGGGACGGCGGCGAGCGCTATCAGGGCGTGGTGGAGCTGCGCGGGCAGACCCTGGCCGACGCCCTGGACGGGTATTTCGAACAGTCCGAGCAGCTCCCCACGCGGGTCTGGCTGGCCGCCGACGGCCAGCGCGCCGCGGGCATGCTGCTGCAGGGGCTGCCGGATGACAGCGGGCAGCCGCTGTCGCGCGACAGCGAGGACTGGAACCGCGCGACCACCCTGGCCGAAACCACCACGGCGGCCGAACTGCTGCAGCTGGACGCCGGCTCGCTTCTGGGGCGGCTGTTCGCCGAGGAACGCGTGCGCCTGTTCGACGGCTCCACGGTGGAATTCCACTGCCACTGTTCGCGCGAGCGCGTGGCCACCACCCTGCAGAACCTCGGGGTGGACGAGATCCGTTCGATCCTGGCCGAGCAGGGCCGCATCGAGGTCACCTGCGAGTTCTGCAACGCGCAGTACGTCTTCGATGCGGTGGATGCCGAGGCCCTGTGCCGCCCCGACAGCGCGCGGCCGCCGGGGTCCGATACCTCGCAATAGGGCCGCATCGGCCAGGGGGCTGGCCTCCTACGGGGGATCTCCGCAGACCGGGCAGGCCGGGTCGCGCTGCAGGCCGATCTCGCGGAACTGCATGTGCAGGCCGTCGATCAGCAGCAGGCGGCCCGCCAGGGTCGGCAGGCCGGCCAGCAGCTTGAGGGCCTCGGTCGCCTGCAGGCTCCCGACCACTCCCGGCAGGCTCGCCAGCACCCCGCTGGTCGCGCAGGTGTCCTCGTCCGCCCCTTCGTCGCCGTACAGGCAGTGGTAGCAGGCCGCCTGCGGGTCGCGGAAATCGAAGGTGGTGAGCTGGCCCTCGAAGCGGATCACCGCGCCGGAGACCAGCGGCGTGCCGGCGGCCACCGCCGCGCGGTTGATCGCGCCACGCGCGGCGAAATGGTCGGTGCCGTCCAGCACCACGTCGGCCCCGGCGAACAGCGCGCGCATCGCGTCCGCGTCCAGCCGTTCGGCGCGGGTCTCCACCCGGCAGGCGCTGTTCAGCGCCGCGAGGCGCTGCGCGCCGGAGGCAACCTTGTCCGCGCCCACGTCGGCCTCGCCGTGCAGGATCTGGCGCTGCAGGTTGCTGGCCTCGACGTGATCCGGGTCCACCAGGGTCAGCCGGCCGACCCCGGCCGCGGCCAGATAGGCCGCTACCGGCGAACCCAGCCCGCCCACGCCCATCACCACCGCATGCGCCCGGCGCAGGCTTTCCTGGCCCTCGACCCCGATGCCGGGCAGCATGATCTGGCGTGCGTAGCGCAGGAGCTCGTCGTCATTCATGGGTGGATTGTAACTCCGTCACATGGCCGCGCGGGCAGCGTGCCGGAACTGCGGGGGACTTCACGCAACGCGGCAGGCGGTTCAAGGGGGGTTCAGTCGGGAGGGCTAGTCTGGTTCCCGGCAATCCGGCCAGAAGAGAAAGGGAAGGAGGCGTCCCATGAACCCTGAACAAAAATCCATCCTGCAGCGTCTGACCGCCGTGGTCGTGCCCGCCGCACTGCTCGCCTTTGTGGTCGTGGCACCGGCCCAGGCCGCGACACCGGTCAAGGGGGCATCCGGCGGGGCCACGCTGCAGTTCTCGGTCGAGGGCCTGCAGGAGGTCCGCCATGATCGGCGCTCGGGCAAACGCGGTTACAAGCACAAGCGCGGGCATCCCGGGAGTCGTGGCCACAAGCACAAGCGCGGGCATCCGGGTGCGCGCGGCCACAAGCATTCCCGGCGCGGTCATTCGCGCGGGCGTGGACCCGGCCACCGCGGCGCGGAACGGCACTACCATCATCACTACTACGGTCGTTCGCACCGTTCGGGGCCGCGGGAGCATCGTGACCGGCGTTCCTCCGGCAGCATCCACCTCAAGCTGCCACTGCCGCTGCCGCGTCCGTGATGTGCCGTCGGGCCGCTCGCCGGTCTGGAGCATGGCACGCAGGGCCCCCGGTGCATGCGCCGGGGGCCTCGGCATGTCTGTCAGTCAGCGCCGGGCCCGCAGGCGTGCCCCGGTCACGCGGGGATGACCGGCGGTGTCGGGCCAGGTCGTGACGTCCGTCCATGGCCCGGTTTCCAGTCGTGCCCGTACCGCCCGCTCCTGGTCGAATCCGTGTTCCAGCAGCAGCCAGCCGTCGTCCGTCAGGTGATCGGGTGCGGTGGCGATCAGTTGATGCAGGTCCGCCAGTCCCGTTTGCGCCGCGACCAGCGCATCCCGTGGCTCGAAGCGCAGGTCGCCGCGTTGCAGATGCGGGTCGTCCGCGGCGATGTACGGCGGATTGGAGACGATCAGGTCGAAGCGTGCCGCGGGCGCCAGCGGTTGCAGCCAGGCCCCGGCGAAGAAGCGGACGTCCAGATCCAGTTCGCGGGCGTTGGCGCGGGCGCGGGTTAGGGCGTCGAGGCTGGTGTCGCTGGCGAAGCCGTCGATCGCCGGCCGTTCGGCCTTGAGCGCAAGGATGATGGCCCCGGAGCCGGTGCCCGCGTCCAGCACCCGGGGGTGTTCTTCCGAAGCCGCGTCGATGGCCCCCAGCGCGGCCTCGACCAGCACCTCGGTCTCGGGGCGCGGGATCAGGCAGGCCGGGGAGACCCCCAGATCCAGGGTCCAGAAGCCGCGCCGGCCGAGGATGTGGGCGATCGGTTCGCCCTGCAGGCGCCGCCGGCAAAGGGCCTCGGCTGCGGCCGCCTGCGCGGGGTCGGGGGCATCGCCACCGCGTGCGACGAGCTGCGCGGTGCTCAGGCCGGTGGCCGTGCCGAGCAGCAGGCGTGCCTCCAGGCCGGCGGCCTCCACGCCGGCCTCCTGCAGCCGGTTGCGCAGGCTGGCCAGCAGGGCGTCCAGCGTGGCCGGGTGGTCCATCAGGCGTCGGCGAGGGAGGCGAGCTGTTCCGCCTGGTATTCGTGGATCAGCGGGTCGATCACCGGGTCGAGGTCGCCGGCCATCACCTGTTCCAGCTTGTACAGCGTCAGATTGATGCGGTGGTCGGTTACCCGCCCCTGGGGGAAGTTGTAGGTGCGGATGCGTTCCGAGCGGTCGCCGCTGCCCACCAGACCCTTGCGCTCGGCGCTCTGGGCCTCGGCCTGCGCGGCGCGTTCGTCCTCGTACAGCCGCGCGGCGAGGAAGTTCATCGCGCGGGCGCGGTTCTTGTGCTGGGAGCGCTCTTCCTGGCATTCGACCACGATGCCGGTGGGCAGGTGGGTCAGGCGCACGGCGGAATCCGTCTTGTTCACGTGCTGGCCGCCGGCACCGGAGGAGCGGAAGGTGTCCACGCGCAGGTCGGCCGGGTTGATCTCCGGCATCTCGACCTCCTCCAGTTCCGGGAGGATCGCGACCGTGGCCGCCGAGGTGTGGATGCGGCCCTGGGATTCGGTTTCGGGGACGCGCTGCACGCGGTGGGCGCCGGATTCGAACTTCAGCCGCGAATAGGCCCCCTGGCCGGCGAGGCGGGCGATCACCTCGCGGTAGCCGCCGTGTTCGCCCTCGCTGGCCGACAGGATCTCCAGCTGCCAGCGGCGCTGTTCCGCGTAGCGGCTGTACATGCGCAGCAGATCCCCGGCGAACAGTGCGGCCTCGTCACCGCCGGTGCCGGCGCGGATCTCGAGGAACACGTTGGCGTCGTCGTGCGGATCCTTCGGGATCAGGTGGCGGTAGAGTTCGGCCTCCAGTTCCTCGTTACGCGCATTGAGGGTCTCGATCTCGCCCTCGGCCATCGCGCGCAGTTCGGAGTCGTCGTCCTCCAGCATCGCGCGCGCCTCGTCCAGCGCGGCGCGGTTTTCGTTCCATGCCTTCCACGCCTCGGCCACCGGTTCCAGCTGGCTGTATTCCTGCGACAGCCGGCGCAGCTGCTCGGGGTCCTCGGCGGCATCGGGCGTGGCGAGCAGGCCGGCGATCTCGGCGTGGCGTTCGGCCAGGCCCTCCAGTTTGGCGCGAAAGGAATCCTTCACGCGTCGTCCCTGGTGTCGTCGGGTTCCGCGCCGTGGCCATGCCCCGGGGCATGACCGTGCTCAGGCCCGTGATCACGCCCGCGATCATGTCCGGGGTCGTCCTCGCGTTCGGGCAACTGGAAAAGCTGATGCGCGGCCTCCAGCAGGCGGGCGTCGCCCTCGTGGGCCGCGGTGTTGAGGCTCTTGCAAGGATGGTGCATCAGCTTGTTGGTCAGGGTGTGGGCCAGCCAGGGCAGGACCTCGTCGGGCGACCGACCGGCGCGGATCATTGCCAGGGCACGCTCCACGGTCTCGTCCTTGACCGTCTCCGCGCGCTCGCGCAGCTGGCGGATGCTGTCGATGGAGTCGCGCGCCCGCAGCCAGCGCATGAACTCCCCGGCGCGCTGGTTGATGATCTCCTCGGCCTGTTCCGCGGCGGCCTGACGCGAGGCCATGTTGTCGTCGATCACCTCCTGGAGGTCGTCGACCGTGTATAAATAGATGTCCTCAAGTTGCCCGACCTCGGGTTCGATGTCGCGCGGGACCGCGATGTCGACCATGAACATCGGCTTGCGGCGGCGCTTGCGCAGCGCGCGTTCCACCGCCCCCTTGCCGAGGATGGGTACCGGCGCGGCGGTGGAGGAGATCACGATGTCGGCCTCCGGCAGGCGTTCGCCCAGATGGTCCAGGCCGATGGGCTCGCCGTCGAAGCGTTCGGCCACGCTGCGCGCGCGTTCCTCGGTCCGGTTGGCCACGATCACCCGGCCGATACCGAGGCCCCGCAGGTGCTGCAGGGCCAGTTCGATGGTCTCGCCGGCGCCCACCACCATCGCGGTCAGTGGCTTGAGGTCGCCGAAGATCTGCCGCCCCAGGGACACCGCGGCGAAGGCCACCGAGACCGCGCTCTGGCCGATCGCGGTCTCGGTGCGCACGTCCTTGGCGGTGGCGAAGGCGTGCTGGAACAGCCGCTCCAGCGACAGTCCGAGGGTGCCGGCGTCATGGGCGTACTGGTAGGCGGTCTTCATCTGGCCGAGGATCTGCGGCTCGCCCAGCACCATCGAATCCAGACCGCTGGCGACCCGCAGGGTGTGGCGCACCGCCGAGCCGTCGTGGTGCAGGTAGAGATAGGGTCGCAGTTCGGCGCGGTCGATCCCGTGGTAGCCGCCCAGCCAGTCCACCACTCGGTGTTCGCTGTCCTCCCCGCTCTCGCGGAAATAGACCTCGGTGCGGTTGCAGGTGGAGAGGATCGCACTCTCCGGCAGCCGCACGCCGGAGCGCAGCGAATGCAGCGCATCGTCCAGTTCGTGCTGGCTGACCGACAGCCGCTCGCGGATCTCGACCGGCGCCGTCTTGTGATTGATTCCGAGTGCGAAGAGCATAACCTGCGTATTGTGCCGCAAAACGTCCCCTGCGGGTCAGTAGTGTACGCGGTGAAAGGGTTCGGTACAGTGCGCAGGAATCCGGATGCCGGGCCCGAAGGAACCTGGCGCGGCCCGGTGCCGTCTCACTGAAAGCTGACATGCATGGAAAGCCTTTATGACCCGAACCCTGCTGGCCGCGGCCGTTGTCCTCCTTGTCAGCGGCTGTGCGCACCATTCGCTCGGTGCCGGCGAGCCGCTGGAAACCGACGCCCCGGAGATCGTGACCCTGCCCGAGAGCGGATTGCAGGAGGATCCGGAGGCGGCGCTGATGTTCAGCGTGCTTGCCGGCGAGATCGCCGTGCGTTCCGGGCAGACCGCCGACGCGGCGGCCTTCTACGGTGCGGCGGCGGCGCTGAGCCACGACCCGGAGATCGCCGAGCGGGCCACCCGCATTGCCCTTTTCGCGCGGGATCGTGAGCAGGCCCTGCGTTCCGGGGAGCGCTGGCTGGCCCTGTCGCCCGAACACATGGAGGCGGTACAGATCGTTGCGCTGCTGCGCATCGACGCCGGGCAGGTCGAGGCCGCCGCGCAGCAGCTGGATGAACTGATGCAGCGGCGCGCGGGGGAAGGCGCCAGTCCCTATTCATCGCTGGTCTCGCTGATGGTGCAGGCCGACAACCGGGACTACGCGCTGGAGACCCTGGACCGCCTCGCCACGCGGCGGGCCGGGGATCGCGACACCTGGCGGGTGTATGCCGAACTCGCGCTGCGGTTCGACGCAACCGGGGCGGCCCTGCAGGCCACCGAGCGGGGTCTCGAGCAGCATCCCGACGCCATCAGCCTGTACCTGTTGCGGGCGCAGGCGCTGGAGCGCGACGAACGCGGGGAGGAGGCCCTGGACCTGATGCGCGAGGCCGTCGCCGCCCACCCGGACAGTCGTGACGCCCGCATCGGTTATGCCCATGCGCTGACCGACCATGCCGACGACGCCCGGGGCCCGGAGGAGATCGCGCGGCTGGCAGAGCTGGCCCCCGACGACCACGAGGCCCGCCTGACGCTGGCCCTGCTGAGCCTCGAGAGCGGCTGGAACGAGGCCGCGCGCGAGCAGCTGGAGGCCCTGGATGCCCGCGGCGTGCGCGAGAACGAGGTGGCCTATTATCTGGGCCGTCTGCACGAACTGGAGGGGGATACGGACCGGGCCCGGACATTCTTCGAGCGGGTCGGCGAGGGCGAGTTTCGCGCGGATGCGCGGCTGCGCCTGGCGGCCCTGACTCTGCGCGAAAACGGTGCCGGGGCGGCGCGCGCTGCGTTCGACGAACTGCAGACGCACGACGATGCCGACGTGGCGCGCGAGGCCTGGGTCGTGGAGGTCAACACCCTGCGCGAGGAAGAGGCCTACGAACGTGCGCTGGAACGCGCCGATGCGGCCCTGGATGCCTTCCCCGAGGAGGGTGACCTGCTGTATCTGCGCGGGCTGATCCACGAGCGCCTGGACCGGGTGGACGCGGCGCTGCAGGACTTCCGCACGATCCTTGACAACGAACCGGACAATGCCACGGCGATGAACGCGCTGGGGTACACCCTGGCCGACCGGACCGACCGCTACGAGGAGGCCTACGAGCTGATCACGCAGGCCCTCGATCAGCGTCCCGATGACGCAGCCGTGGTCGACAGCTACGGCTGGGTGCTCTACAAGCTCGGGCGGCTGGACGAGGCCGAGGAGCAGTTGCGGCGGGCCTGGAGCATGATGGAGGACGGCGAGATCGCCAGTAATCTGGCCGTCGTGTTGTGGGAGCAGGGCGAGCGCGACGACGCGCGCGAGCTGCTCGAGAAGGCGCTGGAGCGCGAACCCGGACACGAGCGGCTGCAGCGGGTCCGGCGCGAGCTGCTCGAATGAGTCGAATGAGGGGGTCGGGTGTGCGCGCGGCACTCGCGCTGATGACCGTAATGCTGCTCGCCGGGTGTGCCGCCCTGCCCGAGGTGGATCGGGGCGACGCCGCGCAAAGGGCCTTCGAGGAGCGCAGTGAGCGGCTCGCCGCCATCGAAACCTGGCGCCTGGTGGCCCGCCTGGGGCTGGATACCGAGCGTGAATACTGGTCCGCACAGCTCAACTGGCGGGTGCAGGAAGGTACGCATATCCTCGATCTGTCCGGTCCGATGGGACGGGGTGGCGGTCGATTGACCCTCGCCGAGGGGCAGCCGGCGCGGCTGGTGACGCGCGACGGCCAGCATCACAGCGCGCGCGATCCGGATGTCCTGGCGCAGCGTCTCACCGGCGATGCGATTCCGGTGTCGGGGATGGTCTACTGGGTACGCGGGCTCCCGGACCCGGCGCATGCCTACGAGCGCGAAGTGGATGCCGAAGGGCGTCCGATCCGCATCCGTCAGGCCGGCTGGGAAATCGAATACGGCGAGTACGAGGAATTCGACGGCGAGTCCCTGCCGGTGCGCATGGAGCTGCAGCGCGATGCGCTCACGCTGCGCGCCGTGATCCGCCAGTGGCAGATGGGAGACGGATCCGCCTGATGGACAAGCCCTTTGCGCAGACCTTCCCCGCGCCCGCGAAGATCAACCGCTTTCTGCACATCACCGGTCGGCGCGCGGACGGCTACCACGAGCTGCAGACCGTGTTCCAGTTCCTCGATCTGGAGGACCGGCTGTGCTTCGAGCCGCGCCCCGGCGGGGAGGTGGCGATGGCCTCCGCGGATGCGGTGGACGGGTCGGAAAACCTGTGCGTGCGCGCTGCCCGCCTGGTGTTCGAGGCTGCCGGCCGGCACGAGGGGGTGACGATCCACCTCGACAAGCGCCTTCCGGTCGGTGGCGGGGTGGGCGGAGGCAGCTCCGACGCCGCCACTACCCTGGTTGCGCTGAATTATCTGTTCGAGCTGGGCCTGGACGAATCGACGCTGGCCGATCTCGGCCTGCGTCTCGGCGCGGACGTGCCGGTCTTCGTGCGCGGCCGCGCCGCATGGGCCGAAGGCGTGGGCGAAACCCTGGTTCCGGTGCGGCCCGACTGCCCCTGGGCGCTGCTGATCGACCCCGGTGTCCCGGTCGCCACCGGAACCATGTTCGGATCAGGAGAATTGACACGCGACTGTCCCACCGAGAGAATTTCGCACGCGGTCGACGGCGCGGCATTTGGGAACGTCTTCGAACCGGTGGTCCGGACGCGCTATCCGGATATCGCCCGGGCGCTGGACTGGCTGGGCTCGCAGACCGACCGGGCCCGCCTGAGCGGAACCGGCGGTTGCGTGTTCGGGCTGTTTCGCGAGCGCGCCGACGCCGAAAGGGCACGCGAGGAGCAGCCGCTGCCTTGGAGCAGCCGGGTCACCCGGCTGCGCAACGAGTCGCCCCTGCGGGCGTGGTTGCCCGAGTCGGGCCGCCATTCTACTGGGCCGTAGCCAAGCGGTAAGGCAACGGGTTTTGATCCCGTCATGCGCAGGTTCGAATCCTGCCGGCCCAGCCATACAATCGCCCCGCGCCGAAGGCGAGGGGCCATATTCCCGAACCCCGGCCCCGGCCGGGGTTCCTTACTGGAGACCGCGCCATCCGGGCGCGGTTCCGCACCACCCAGACCGGGACAAGTCGTGGTCGACAAGAGTCGCATGATGATCTTCGCGGGGAACGCCAACCCGCGACTGGCACAGGGCGTTGCCGAGCATCTCGGCCTGCCGATGGGCAAGGTAACCGTCGGCCGGTTCAGTGACGGCGAGGTCCAGGTCGAGATCCTGGAAAACGTTCGCGGACGCGACGTCTTCCTGATCCAGCCCACCGGGCAGCCCACCAACGAGAACCTGATGGAGCTCGTGATCATGGTGGATGCCCTGCGCCGCGCCTCGGCCGGGCGTATCACCACGGTGATTCCGTATTTCGGTTATGCCCGCCAGGATCGCCGCGTGCGCTCGGCAAGGGTGCCGATCTCGGCCAAGGTCGTGGCCAACATGATCGAGGCGGTGGGCGCCGATCGCGTGCTGACGATCGACGTTCATGCCGATCAGGTTCAGGGGTTTTTCAACGTTCCGGTGGACAACATCTATGCCTCGCCGGTGCTGCTGGGCGATGTCTGGCGGCACGTCTCCGGCGACCTGACGGTGGTCTCGCCGGACGTCGGCGGGGTGGTGCGCGCCCGCGCCATCGCCAAGCGGCTGGACGATGCCGACCTGGCCATCATCGACAAGCGCCGTCCGCGCGCCAACGAATCCGAAGTGATGCACATCATCGGGGACGTGCGCGGCAAGTCCTGCATCATCATCGACGACCTGGTGGATACGGCCGGCACCCTGTGTCAGGCGGCGAAGGCGCTGAAGCAGCATGGCGCCTCCTCGGTCAGCGCCTATGCCACTCACCCCGTGCTTTCCGGCGCGGCGATTGATAACATAAACGGTTCGGCGCTGGACGAGCTGGTGGTGACCGACACCCTGGCCCTCCAGCCCAACGCGCAGGCCTGTCCGAAGATCCGGCAGCTTTCGGTCGCGGAGATGCTCGCGGAGACCATCCGCCGCATCAACCGCGAGGAGTCCGTGAGCTCGCTGTTCGTGGACTGAGCCCGGGCCGGCGGAACCCGGCCTGCGTCGCCGGCGGTCGCCGGCTGCCCCGAATCCGGGAGGATGGGCCTCCCGCTTTACGCCTCACCTGGTCGCGGGTGGGGCGCGTTCATTCTGGAGAACGTCATCATGAGCATGAGTTTTACCCTTGAAGCCGAAAAGCGTGACGAACAGGGTTCGAGTGCGAGCCGCCGCCTGCGTCGCGCCGGCAAGCTGCCTGCCATTCTGTATGGCGGCGAAGATCCCGCAGTGCCGATCACGCTGGATCACAACGCGATGGTCCACAACCTGAAGGAAGATGCGTTCTACTCGCACATCCTGACGGTCAAGCTGGACGGCCAGTCGCAGAAGGCGATCCTGCGCGATGTGCAGCGCCATCCGTTCAAGCCCACCATCTATCACGTGGATCTGCTGCGCGTGAGCGCCAACCAGCCGATCCGCGTGAACGTGCCCATCCATTTCCTCAATGAGGAGACCTGCAAGGGCGTGAAGCCCGGCGGCGGCATGATCAACCGTCAGGTCAACGAGATCGAGGTCGAGTGCCTGCCGGACGACCTGCCGGAATCGATCGACATCGACATGACCGACGTCGACGTGGGCGAGACGCTGCACCTGTCCGACCTGAAGGGCAATCTGCCCAAGGGTGTCGAGATGGTCGCGCTGATGCAGGGCGACGAATACGACTACGCGGTCGTGACCGTGCAGCTGCCGCGTTCCGCCAAGGGTGGCGGCGGTGGTGGTGCGGCCGCCGCCGAGGGCGCCGAAGGCGAGGAAGGTGGTGACGAGGCCGCGGGCGAGGAAGCCGGCGGCGAGGAAGACAACGGCTGAACGCCGCGGTCACGACCTCCCGCATGACCAGCCGACCTGCGCCGATTCGCCTGGTGGTCGGGCTGGGCAACCCGGGCCCGCGTTACGCCGAAACCCGGCATAACGCGGGCTTCTGGTTTGTGGATGCCCTGGCCCGTGATCACGGCGTCCGCTTTCGCCCGGAGAACCGCTTCGATGGCGAGGCTGCCCGGCTGACCCTCCCCGAAGGTGATGCCTGGCTGCTCAAGCCGATGTCCTTCATGAACAGGAGCGGCCTGCCGGTGCGCAAATGCGCCGATTTCTATCGCATCGCCCCGGAGGAGATCCTGGTCGTCCACGACGAGCTGGATCTCGAGCCCGGGGTGGTCCGCCTGAAGCATGGCGGAGGGCATGGCGGGCACAACGGTCTGCGCGACCTGCACCGGCACCTGGGCGGCCCCGCCTACTGCCGTCTGCGCGTCGGTATCGGTCATCCCGGCGAACGCGACCAGGTGGTCCCGTTCGTGCTGGATCGTCCCGATCGCGATGCGGCTCGGGCGATCGGCGAGGCACTGGACGACGCGGCGCGCGAGATCCCGGCCCTGCTGGCCGGCCGCTGGGACGAGGCCGTGCGCCATCTGCACGGTCGCGGCTCCGGCTGAGCCCGCACCGAGTTACATCCGAGGAAATCCCATGAGTCTGAAATGCGGCATCGTCGGCCTGCCCAACGTCGGCAAGTCGACCCTGTTCAACGCCCTGACGCGCGCGGAGATCGCCGCGGAGAACTACCCCTTCTGCACCATCGACCCCAACGTTGGCGTGGTGGAGGTGCCGGATCCGCGGCTGGAGAAACTGGCAGCGCTGGTGTCGCCGGAGCGGGTCCTGCCGACGACCGTGGAGTTCGTCGACATCGCGGGGCTGGTGTCCGGGGCGGCCCAGGGCGAGGGGCTCGGCAACCAGTTCCTCGCGCATATCCGCGAGACCGATGCCATCGCCCAGGTGGTGCGCTGCTTCGAGGACGATGACATCGTTCACGTATCCGGGCGCGTGGATCCGCTGGCGGACATCGAGACCATCAGCACCGAGCTGATGCTGGCGGACCTGGAGACCGTCAACAAGGCCCTTACGCGCCTGACCCGGGCCGCCAAGTCCCAGGACAAGGAGGCCATCGCCCGGCTGCAGGCCGCGGAGAAGGTCGCCGAGGGACTGGGCGAGGGCATCCCGGTGCGTGCCCAGGCGCTGGAGCCCGAGGAGCTCGAGCTGCTGCGCGATCTGCACCTGCTGACCATCAAGCCGCTGATGTATATCGCCAACGTGAATGAAGCGGGGCTGACCGAGGACAACGAGCAGGTGCGCGCGGTGCGCGAAAAGGCCGCCGAGGAGGGGGCGCAGGTGGTCAGCGTGTGCGCTGCCATCGAGGCCGAGATCGCGGTGCTGGAACCTGACGAGCGCGCCGAGTTCCTGGCCGATCTGGGTCTCGAGGAACCCGGCCTCGACCGCGTGATCCGCACCGCCTACGAGCTGCTGGACCTGCAGACCTTCTTCACTGCCGGGGAGAAGGAGGTGCGCGCCTGGACCGTGCGTCGGGGGTCCACCGCGCCGCAGGCCGCGGGCGTGATCCACACCGATTTCGAGAAGGGTTTCATCCGCGCCGAGGTGGTCGGTTACACCGACTATGTGGAGCACGGCGGCGAGCAGGGTGCCAAGGATGTCGGCAAGTGGCGGCTCGAAGGCAAGGAATACGTCATGCGCGAAGGGGACGTTGTACATTTTCGCTTCAATGTCTGAGTATAATACTCGGACTTTGTCGCGGGGGCGGCACCGCTGCGCCCGGCACGTTTCCTTATCGCAATCACCCATCAGGCCCGTATCAGGAGTACAGCAATGGATGTAATGGACCGTATCCGCCAGCAGGTGGAAGAAAACCCGGTCGTGATCTTCATGAAGGGGAGCCCGCAGTTCCCGATGTGCGGCTTCTCGAGCCGCGCGGTGGAGGCGCTGAAGCGCTGCGAGCGCGAGTTCGGCTACGTCAACGTGATCGCCGACCAGGAGGTCATGCAGAATCTGCCGCGCTTCGCCGACTGGCCGACCTTCCCGCAGGTCTACATCGACGGCGAGCTCGTCGGCGGCTGCGACATCACCCTGGAGATGTTCGAAAGCGGCGAGCTGAAGAAGATGGTCGACGAGGCCCACGACAAGCACGCCCAGCGCAACGCCGGCTGAAGCGCCCGGCCCGCGGCGTGCCCGGCCCGTCATCGCGATCGCGGTGGCGGGCCTTTTTTGTGGTCAGCTGCCGGGCGGCAGCTCCTCGGGGTCGGGCAGCTGCAGCGCGGCCTGCGGCACGCCGATGTGGTCCTGCCAGTGGTTGGCGACCGCGCAGAACAGGTCGGCGGTCTTTTCGGCATCGAAGGCCGCGCTGTGAGCGGAATCGTTGTCCCACTCCAGCCCGGCGGCGCGCGCCGCGCGCGCGAGTACGGTCTGGCCGTAGGCCAGTGCGGCCAGCGAAACGGTGTCCAGGCTGCTGAACGGGTGGAAGGGGTTGCGCTTGATCCCGCAGCGGTCCGCCGCCTTGTGTACGAAGCCCAGGTCGAAATGGGCATTGTGTCCCACCAGGATCGCGCGCTTGCACAGGTTCAGCTTGACCTCGCGGCGCACCTCGCTGAACAGTCGGCCCATCGCCTGATCTTCCGGCCACGCCGCGCGCAGCGGATGGTAGGGGTCGATCCCGTTGACCTCCAGCGACTTCGGATCCATCTCCGAGCCTTCGAACGGACGCACGTGCAGGCTGACGGTATGGGCGCGCTCCAGGCGATCCTGCTCGTTGCGGCGCAGGAAGACCGCGGCCACCTGCAGCAGGGCGTGGCGTTCGCAGTCGAACCCCCCGGTTTCCACATCGACGACCACGGGCAGGAAGCCGCGGAAGCGGTGGGCCATGGGGCGGTGCGACGGATCGAGCTGGGCGGGTGCGGCCATGCGGTTACCTTGGTTCGAATCGATTCCGGGAAGATCTTTGCGTATCCCGCCCGTTTTGCGGGAGATCGGCGCCATAGAACGCTTTCGCTTGACCTGTTGGCAACACAGTCGGGATACTTGCGCCTTTCTGTCCGCCCGGGCCGCGGCATGGTAGCAGAACCGCCCTGCGCCCGGTGGCACGGCCCCGCGCCCGCGAACCGTTTCCCAACCCGTTTTCAGGGGTAGACGCATGGACCTGAACGCCATCCCGAACGACATCGATCCGCAGGAAACCCAGGAGTGGATCGACGCCCTTGCCTCCGTGATGGAGGCCGACGGGCCCGAACGGGCGCACGCCCTGCTGGAGGCCCTGGTGGACAAGGCCCGGCGCAGCGGTGCCTATCTCCCGTACTCGGCCAACACCGCCTACGTGAACACCATCCCGCCGCACCTCGAGCCGGTATACCCCGGCGACGGCGCGCTGGAACACCGCATCCGCTCCTACATCCGCTGGAACGCGATGGCGATGGTGGTCAAGGCCAACCGGGTGTCGCCGGAACTGGGTGGTCACATCGCGTCCTTCGCCTCCGGGGCCACGCTCTACGACGTCGGCTTCAACCATTTCTGGCGCGCCCCGTCGCACGAGCACGGCGGTGATCTGGTGTTCGCTCAGGGGCACTCCTCGCCGGGGATCTACGCCCGTGCCTTCCTCGAAGGTCGCCTGACCGAGGAGCAGCTGGATCATTTCCGCCGCGAGGTGGACGGCAAGGGGCTGTCCTCCTACCCGCATCCCTGGCTGATGCCGGACTTCTGGCAGTTCCCGACGGTGTCCATGGGGCTCGGCCCGATCATGAGCATCTACCAGGCACGATTCATGCGCTATCTGCAGGATCGCGGGCTGGCGCAGACGGAGAACCGCCGTGTCTGGAGTTTCGTTGGCGACGGCGAGGTCGACGAGGCCGAGACCATGGGGGCGATCACCCTGGCCTCGCGCGAGAAGCTCGACAACCTGACCTGGGTGGTGAACTGCAACCTGCAGCGCCTGGACGGTCCGGTGCGCGGCAACGGCAAGATCGTGCAGGAGCTGGAGGCGATCTTCCGTGGCGCCGGCTGGAACGTCATCAAGGTCCTGTGGGGGCGCTACTGGGAGCCGCTGCTGGCCAAGGACACCGACGGCCTGCTGCAGAAACGCATGATGGAGGCGGTCGACGGCGACTACCAGAACTACAAGGCCAACGACGGGGCCTACGTGCGCGAGCACTTCTTCGGCAAGTATCCGGAGCTCAAGGCGATGGTCGCCAACATGTCCGACGAGGAGATCTGGCGCCTGAACCGCGGCGGGCACGACCCGGTCAAGGTCTACGCGGCCTACAAGGAGGCCATGGAGCATACCGGGCAACCGACCGTGATCCTGGCGCACACCGTCAAGGGCTACGGCATGGGGTCGGCGGGCGAGGCCCAGAACCGCACCCACAGCCAGAAGAAGATGGACACGGAGGACATGAAACACTTCCGTGACCGCTTCAACATCCCGCTGTCCGACGAGCAGGTGGAACGGGCCGAGTATCTCAAGCCGGATCCCGACTCCGACGAGATGCAGTACATGCACGAGCGGCGCAAGGCGCTCGGCGGTTACCTGCCGCAGCGGCGGCACATGACCACGCCGCTGGAGGTCCCCGGACTGGACGCCTTTTCCGGGCTGCTGGAGGACTCCGGCGATCGCGAAATGTCCACCACCATGGCCTTCGTGCGCATGCTGCAGATCCTCGCGCGCGACAAGAAGATCGGGCGGCACGTGGTCCCAATCGTCCCGGACGAGGCGCGTACCTTCGGCATGGAAGGCCTGTTCCGCCAGCTGGGTATCTATTCCTCGGTCGGTCAGCTCTATGAGCCGCAGGACAAGGACCAGGTGATGTATTACAAGGAGGACAAGGGCGGCCAGATCCTGGAGGAAGGGATCAACGAGGCCGGCTCGATCTCCTCCTGGATCGCCGCCGCGACGTCCTACTCCACCCACGGCGTCGCGACCATCCCGTTCTACATCTTCTATTCGATGTTCGGGTTCCAGCGCATCGGCGATCTGATCTGGGCCGCCGGCGACCAGCGGGCGCGCGGTTTCCTGATCGGCGGCACCGCCGGCCGCACCACCCTGGCCGGCGAAGGGCTGCAGCACAACGACGGCCACAGCCACATGATGGCGGCCAACGTGCCCAACTGCATCGCCTACGATCCGACGTTCGCCTACGAGCTGGCGGTGATCGTGCAGGACGGCATGCGGCGCATGTTCCGCGAGCAGGAGAGCGTCTTCTACTACATCACGGCGATGAACGAGAACTACCATCAGCCGGCGATGCCGGAGGGCGCCGAAGAGGGCATCCGCCGTGGCCTGTATCGTTTCCAGGCCGGCGGACGCAAGAAAAAGAAGGTCCGCCTGCTGGGTTCCGGTACCATCCTGCGCGAGGCGATCGAGGCCGCGGCGCTGCTGGAGCAGGACTTCGGTGTGTCGGCCGAGGTCTGGAGCGCGACCAGTTTCACCGAGCTGGCGCGTGACGGTCGCGACTGCGAGCGCCACGCCCGGCTGCATCCGGACGCGAAGCCGCGTCGCAGTTGGGTCGAGCAGTGCCTGGGCGGTTCCGAGGCGCCGGTGGTCGCGGCCACCGACTACGTGTCGAACTTCGCCGATCAGATCCGCGCTTATGTGCCCGCCGACTATCGCGTGCTGGGCACCGACGGTTTCGGCCGTTCGGACCTGCGCTCCGCGCTGCGGCGCCACTTCGAAGTCGACCGCTACCACATCGCGGTGACCGCGCTGAAGGCCCTGGCCGATGCCGGGACCGTCGAGGCGAAGACCGTCCGCGAGGCGATCGACAAATACGAGATCGACACCGATCGTCCCAACCCCCTGCAGGCCTGAGGCCGGCGTCCCGAGGCAGGAGCAGACATGAGCGACACGATTACGGTTGAAGTCCCCGATATCGGTGACTTCAAGGACGTCGAGATCATCGAGGTACTGGTCAAGCCGGGTGACACCGTGGCGCCCGAGGACCCGCTGATCACCCTGGAGTCGGACAAGGCCTCCATCGAGATCCCGGCACCGCAGGGCGGTACCGTGCAGGGCATGAAGGTCAAGGCCGGGGACCGCGTCTCGCAGGGGGATGCGATCCTCGAACTGGCCCCCGCGGACGAGGCTGCCGCCAGTGGTGCCGCGGAAGCTCCGGCGGAGGCCGCCGCCGAGCCGGCCGCCTCCGCCGGAGGCGAAGAATCGGCACCCGCGGCAGCGGCCAGCGCGCCGGATACCGGGTCCGCGCCGGCCAGGGCATCGGCCGGCGACTCGGGTGGTACCGGCGGGCAGGGCGGCCAGGGTGGCCCGCGGCCATCGCCCACCGCCCATATCGAGAACGAGTCTGCGTTCCGTCGCGCCCATGCCTCGCCCGTGGTGCGCAAGTTCGCGCGCGAGCTGGGTGTGGACCTGTCCAAGGTCGAGGGGAGCGGTCGCAAGGGGCGCATCCTGCGCGAGGACGTGCAGGCCTTCGTCAAGCGCGCGCTCAGCCAGCCCGCCGGTTCCGGACTGGGGGTCGAACCCATGCCGGAGATCGACTTCTCCGAGTTCGGTCCGATCGAGACCCAGCCGCTGTCGAAGATCAACCGGCTCACCGGCCAGAACCTGCATCGCAACTGGGTTACCGTTCCGCACGTGACGCAGTTCGACGAGGCCGACATCACCGAGCTGGAGGACTTCCGCAAGTCGCTGAAGGCCGAATACGAGAAGCAGGGGGTCAAGATCACCTTCCTGCCGTTCCTGATGAAAGCGGTGGTCTCCGCGCTCAAGGAATACCCGCGCTTCAATGCCTCGCTGGACGCGACCGGCGAGAATCTGGTGATCAAGCAGTACTATCACCTGGGCGTGGCCGTGGATACGCCGGATGGTCTGGTGGTTCCGGTCGTGCGTGACGTGGACCGCAAGAGTCTGGTGGACATCGCCTCCGAACTGATGGACCTGTCGAAGCGGGCGCGCGAGAAGAAACTCAAGCCCGCCGACATGCAGGGCGGCTGCCTGACCATCTCCAGCCTCGGCGGCATCGGCGGTACCCAGTTCACGCCCATCGTCAATGCCCCGGAGGTCGCCATCCTCGGGGTGTCGAAGGCCTCGATGCAGCCGGTCTGGAACGGCGAGGAATTCGAGCCGCGTCTGGTGCTGCCGATGGCCCTGTCCTACGACCACCGGGTGATCGACGGGGCCCTGGGTGCCCGCTTCACCACCACGCTGAGCGCGCTGCTGTCCGACATGCGGCGCATGCTGCTGTAATCACCGGAGCTTTGTCATGAGTCAGACCACCACCGTCGAAGTCCCGGATATCGGCGATTTCAAGGATGTCGAGATCATCGAGGTCCTGGTCCAGCCGGGCAGTACCATCGCCCCGGAAGACCCGCTGATCACGCTCGAATCGGACAAGGCGACCATCGATGTCCCGGCACCGCAGGCGGGTACGGTCAAATCCGTGCACGTGAAGACCGGCCAGCGGGTGTCTCAGGGGGATCCGATCCTGGAACTGGAGGCCGGTGCGGAGGCCGCGGACAGCGAGGCTTCGCCCGCCCCGGCGGAGGATACCGAGGCGGCGTCCGCGGAACCCGCCGGCGCGGCCGGGGCATCCTCCACCCCGGCACCGCAGGCCGCGGCCGACCCGAATACCGACAGCCAGTGCCAGGTGCTGGTGCTGGGCTCCGGCCCCGGCGGCTACACCGCTGCGTTCCGCGCCGCGGACCTGGGCCTGGACGTGGTGATGGTCGAACGCTATCCCCAGATCGGCGGGGTCTGCCTGAACGTCGGCTGCATCCCGTCCAAGGCACTGCTGCACGCCGGCGAGGTGCTGCACGAGGCCGAGCGCTTCGCCGCGCTGGGCATCAAGTTCGGCGAGCCCGAGATCGACCTCGACGGCCTGCGCGGCTACAAGGACAAGACGGTCAAGAAGCTGACCGGCGGCCTCAAGCAGCTGGCCAAGCAGCGCAAGGTGCGCGTGGTGCAGGGCGTCGGCGAATTCACCGGGGCCCACAGCATCGCGGTCGAGGGGGATGATGGCCGCGAGGTGATCGGCTTCGAGCACGCGATCATCTCCGTCGGCTCGCAGGCGGTGAAACTGCCCGGCTTCCCCTGGGACGACGACCGGGTGATGGACTCCACCGATGCGCTGGATCTGGCCGACATCCCCGAGCGCATGCTGGTGATCGGCGGCGGCATCATCGGCCTGGAGATGGCCTGCGTGTACGAGTCGCTGGGCACGAAGGTCACGGTGGTCGAGCTGTCCGACACCCTGATGCCGGGGGCGGACCGCGACATCGTGCGCCCGTTCGAGAAGCGCGCGAAGAAGCGCTTCGAGAACATCTTCCTCAAGAGCAAGGTGACCGGGGCCGAGGCCACCGAGCAGGGCATCTTCTGCCGTTTCGAGGGCGAGGCCAAGGGTCTGCCGGAAGAGGACACCTTCGACCGCGTGCTGGTCGCCGTGGGGCGCAGCCCGAACGGTGCGAAGATCAACGCCGAGGCCGCCGGGGTGCAGGTCAGCGAGCGCGGCTTCATCGAGGTCGACAGCCAGCAGCGCACCAATGTCGAGCACATCTTCGCCATCGGCGACGTGGTCGGCCAGCCGATGCTGGCGCACAAGGCGACCCACGAGGGCAAGGTCGCGGCCGAGGTGATCGCCGGGCACAAGGTGCACTTCGACGCCCGCGCGATCCCGTCGGTGGCCTACACCCACCCGGAGGTCGCGTGGATGGGGGTGACCGAGGAGCAGGCGCAGGCCGACGGCATCGAATATACCAGGGGTGTGTTCCCCTGGGCCGCCTCCGGCCGGGCAATCGCGCTGGGCGCCGAGGACGGCATGACCAAGCTGCTGTTCGATGCCGAGGGCCGGGTGATCGGCGCCGGCCTGGTCGGCCCCTCCGCCGGCGACCTGATCGGCGAGGCGATGCTGGCGCTGGAGATGGGCGCGGAGATGGAGGACATCGGCCTGACCGTGCATCCGCATCCGACGTTGAGCGAGACGGTGGCCTTTGCCGCCGAGGCCGCGCACGGCTCGATCACCGACATCCTGCCGCCGAAGAAGGGTTAGGGGCGGGTGCGCCGCGAGTCACGTCCGGGGTTGCCGCGGGTCGCCGGGCGGCTGGCGGCCTGGCTGACCGGCGCCGCGCTGGTCCTGCTGGCCGCTCCGGCGCCGGGCGGCACGCTGTATCAGGAGACGCTCGAGCGCTCGGACTGGACCCGGGTCGAGATCGACGACCTGTGCCGCCTGGAACAGCGGGTGCGCCACGGTGGTTCGCTGCAGTTCGAGACCCGTCCCGGTCTGGCGGTCCGTGCGTTCTGGGATCCGCCCTATCCCGTGCCCGGGCGCTCGCAGGCGCCGCTGGAAACCGGGGCACCGGAATGGCTTCCCGGCGACGGCCCGGCGCCATTGTCGCTGATGCTGCGGGCGGGCCCGGACGACCGCTTCCGTGTGCCGGACGATCGCGTGCAGGCCCTCAAGGCCCGTCTGCTCGCCGGCCATGATGTGCGCATCGGGTTCCCCGACGGCGAGGACATCGTGCATTTCCGTGGCATCCGTTTTGGGCGCCGGGTCGAGGGCTTCCGCATCTGTCAGGCGGAGCAGGGGATGGCCGAAGGGGCCCCGGAGGCCGGTGACGGAACGGCACGCGAGCGCTGGGTGGTCTATTTTGATTCCGGGCGCACGGCTCTGGATGGTGAGGCCCGGGCGACGCTGGACCGGGTGGTGGCGGCCCTGGACGGGGTCGAAGGACCGCGTTTGCGGGTGATCGGCTTGACCGATGCCGAAGGCCCGGACAGAGTGAACCGGCGAATCAGCCAGCAGAGGGCCGAAACCGTGCGTGACGCGCTTGGCGAGGCCGGCCTGGGCGAAGCCGACATCGAAATCGAGGCCGGGGGCGTCGCTCCCGGGGTCGAGGACGAGTCACGCGATGCCCGTCGCGCCGAGATCTGGTGGGTGGGCGAGCGCGACAGCAGCGGCTCCGGGGCTCCGGGTGAGGATCCGGCACCGGAGGCTGCCGGTGACGCCGACCCCGCACTGGATGACCCGGCCGCTCCGCAGCCGGTGGAACCCGGGGACGGTACGGCCTGGTAGCCGTACCCGCCGCCATGGCTTGATAGGCCCGGCCGACTGGCCGGCGTAAACATTGATTCAGTGTCTTTCCCAAGGATTGCATGCCCATGAGTTCGAACATCAAGCGCGTCGTCCTCGCCTATTCCGGCGGTCTGGATACCTCGGTCATCCTCAAGTGGCTGGAGGAGCAGTACGGCTGCGAGGTCATCACCTTCACTGCCGATCTGGGCCAGGGCGAGGAGGTCGAACCGGCCCGCGCCAAGGCCGAGGCCCTGGGGGTGAAGCAGATCTACATCGAGGACCTGCGCGAGACCTTCGTGCGCGACTACGTCTTCCCGATGTTCCGCGCCAACACGGTCTACGAGGGCGAATACCTGCTGGGGACCTCCATCGCCCGACCGCTGATCGCGCGGCGGCTGGTGGAGATCGCCGAGGAGACCGGCGCCGACGCGATCGCCCATGGCGCGACCGGCAAGGGCAACGATCAGGTGCGCTTCGAGCTCGGGGCCTACGCGCTCAAGCCGGGGATCGAGGTGATCGCTCCGTGGCGCGAATGGGACCTCAATTCGCGCGAGCGCCTGATGGCATACGCCGAACAGCACGGCATTCCGGTGGACTATGCCCAGGCGGGCAAGAAGTCTCCGTACTCGATGGACGCCAACCTGCTGCACATCTCCTACGAGGGCGGTCCGCTGGAGGATCCGTGGACCGACTCCGAGGAGGACATGTGGCGCTGGTCGGTGTCGCCCGAGGCCGCGCCGAACGAGCCCGAGGTCCTCACCATCGGTTTCGAGAACGGTGATCCGGTCTCCATCAACGGCAAGCAACTCTCGCCGGCCGCGCTGCTGTCGAAGCTGAACGAGCGCGGCGGGGCCCATGGCATCGGTCGGCTGGACATCGTCGAGAACCGTTATGTCGGCATGAAGTCGCGCGGCTGCTACGAGACCCCGGGCGGTACCATCCTGCTGCGCGCGCGCCGGGCGCTGGAGTCGATCACCCTGGATCGCGAGGCCGCCCACCTGAAGGACGAGCTGATGCCGCGCTACGCCAGCATCATCTACAACGGCTACTGGTGGAGCCCCGAACGGCGCATGCTGCAGGCGGCGATCGACGAGTCCCAGGGCGTGGTCAACGGCGAGGTGCGCCTGCGCCTGTACAAGGGCAACGTGATGGTGGCCGGTCGCCAGTCGCCGGACAGCCTGTTCGACGAGTCCATCGCGACCTTCGAGGACGACGCCGGCGCGTACGACCAGAAGGACGCCGAAGGCTTTATCCGGCTCAACGCGCTGCGCCTGCGGATCGCGGCCAGCCGCAACCGCAGCGGGACCTGAGGTCATGGGCTTCCCGGGGCGTCCGCGAGGGTCGGCGCGGGGCATGCTGCGGTGGCTGGTCGTGCCCGGGCTGGCGCTCGGTCTGCTGCTCGGCCTGGCCGGCTGCGCCAGCGTACCGTCCGAGGACCGCCATCCGGATGATCCCTGGGAGTCCTACAACCGCGCGATGTTCGCCTTCAACCAGGAGGTGGACCAGGCGATCCTCAGGCCCACGGCCGTGCAGTACCGCCGCCTGCCCGACCCGGTGCAGACGGGCGTCGGTAATTTCTTCTCCAACCTCAACGACGTGACGGTCCTGTTCAACAACCTGTTGCAGGGCAATCTGCACGCCGCGGCCTCGGATACCAGCCGGCTGATGTTCAACACCACGTTCGGTCTGGCCGGCCTGATCGACGTCGCCTCGCCGATGGGACTGGACAAGAACAACGAGGATTTCGGCCAGACCCTCGGTGCCTGGGGCGTGCCGTCCGGGCCCTATCTGCAGCTGCCGCTGCTGGGGCCCAGCACCGCGCGGGATGCGCCCGCCCGCCTGGTCGACAGCCAGACCGATCCGCGCAACGTCCGCAGCATCCGGCGCGATCGCACGCCGCTGTGGGTCGGCCTGGTGGTGGTGGACGTGGTCGACATGCGTGCGGGGCTGATCGACACCGAGGCCATGATCGACCAGCTTTCCGATGACCCCTACATCGCCATGCGCAGGGCGTATCTGCAGCGGCGCGATTTCCTTACCGGGGGCCGGCGAGCCGACGAGCGGGCCGAAGAAATGCTGGACGAACTCGAGGAACTGGAGGCGCTGGAAGCCATGGAGGCCGGGGAGTGAACGGCCTGCTGGTCATGCTGGACATCCTGCGCGCCCGCCGCGGACCGCAGGACCTGCCGGCGGATCCCGCGCTCGCGGTGTTCTGGACCGGGGTCGCGGTGGCCGTGGGGCTGGCCATCGGCGTGCCGATGTATGGCGCGACTGCGGCCCTGGTCATGAATCTGGTGGACGTGGCGGTGCTGTTCGGCTTCGTGGCCCTGGCACTGCGGTTTCAGGGCTTTGTCGGGCGCCAGGTGCAGACCTTTACCGCGATGGTGGGTACCGGGGCGATCCTCGGGCTGCTGATGGCGTTGCTGACGCTGGTCGCTCCGATTGATCCGGAGGCCGGGGAGGCCCCGCCGCTGGCGGTACTGGGCATGTTGCTCCTGCTGGGCTGGTTGCTGTTCGTGTATGGCCATATCCTGCACCAGGCCCTCGAACTGTCGAACCGCATGGCGGGGGTCGTGATCGCGCTGGGGTTCGTCCTGATCTCGTCGGTGATCACCCAGGGCGTGGCCGGGGCGGTGACGGCATGAACCGCTCCGCCGATCTGCACATCCTCGGGATCGGCGGGACCTTTATGGGCGGGCTGGCGCAGCTGGCGCGCGCCCGCGGCTATCGCGTGAGCGGGGCCGACGCGCAGACGCTTTATCCCCCCATGAGCGAGCAGCTGGCGGCCGCGGGCATCCCTTACCACGCGGGTTACGAGGCCGAAGCCCTGCCCGAGGACGTCCCGGTGGTGGTGGGCAACGTGATGACCCGTGGCACGCCCGCGGTGGAAGCGATGCTGGACCGCGGGCAGGCGTACACCTCCGGTCCCCAGTGGCTGGCGGAGCACGTGCTGCACGACCGCTGGGTGCTGGCGGTCGCGGGGACCCACGGCAAGACCACCACCAGCTCGCTGCTGGCCTGGATCCTGGAATACGCCGGCATGGCGCCAGGATTCCTGATCGGCGGGGTCCCCGGCAACTTCGGCGTGAGCGCGCGTCTCGGCGAGTCGCCGTTCTTCGTGATCGAGGCGGACGAATACGACAGTGCGTTCTTCGACAAGCGCGCCAAGTTCGTCCATTACCGACCACGGACCCTGGTGCTGAACAACCTGGAGTACGATCACGCCGACATCTACCCGGATCTGCAGGCGATCGAGCGTCAGTTTCATCATCTGGTGCGCACCGTGCCGGGCCAGGGCAAGATCCTGATGCCCGCCGGGGACGCCGCGCTGGAACGCGTGCTGGAGTCCGGCTGCTGGACACCGGTGGAGCGGCTCGCGACCGGCGAGGATGGCCCCGCAGACTCGCCGGTCGCGCTGAGCGCTCGCTCGCTGTCAGCCGACGGGCGCTGCTTCGAGGTCCTGGAAAACGAACAGCCGTGTGGTCGCGTTGAATGGTCGATGTGCGGTCGGCACAACCAGGCCAATGCCCTGGCGGCGCTGGCCGCGGCCCGCCACGCCGGCGTGCCGCTGGCCACCGGGCTGGCGGCGCTACCGGAGTTTCGCGGGGTCCGTCGACGCCAGGAACTGCGCGCGGAGATCGCCGGGGTCCGGATCCTGGATGACTTCGCCCATCACCCCACCGCCATCCGCATGACGCTCGAGGGCCTGCGCGGCGGACTGGACGAGGGCGGGCGCCTGCTGGTGGCGCTGGAGCCCCGGTCCAACACCATGCGCATGGGGGTGCACGCGGGTGCGCTGGGCGATGCCCTGGATCGCGCCGATGGCGTGCATCTGTACCGGCCGCCGGACCTGGACTGGGCCATCGGTCCGCTGCGCACCCGGCTGGAAGAACGCCTGACAGTGGCGCCGTCGGTGGACGAGCTGCTGCAGGGGCTGCTGGACGGCCTGCGACCCGGCGACACCCTGGTGATTATGAGCAACGGCGGTTTTGGCGGGCTGCATCAGCGCCTGATCGACCGCCTGCGGGAGGAGCGGTCATGAGTCGGCGCATCGCCCTGGCCCTGACCGGCGCGTCGGGGGCCCCCTATGGCCTGCGCCTGCTGGAGTGTCTGGTGCAGGCCGGGGTCGAAGTGCATCTGATGGTGTCGAAGCCGGGGCAGGTGGTGCTCGGGATGGAGACCGACCTCGGCGTGCCCGGGCGGCCGGCGGAGATCGCCCGGTTCTTCAGTGAACGCTACGCTGCCGCGCCGGGTCAGATCCAGTGTTACGGCCCGGATCAGTGGACCGCCCCGGTGGCCAGCGGCTCGGCGGCCCCCGAGTCCATGGTCGTGTGCCCCTGTACCACGGCCACGGTCTCGGCGGTGGCGACCGGGGCCTCGCGCGGGTTGATCGAACGCGCCGCCGACGTGGTCCTGAAGGAGCGCCGCCGCCTGATCCTGGTGGTGCGCGAGACCCCGTTCTCCGAGATCCATCTGGAGAACATGCTGCGCCTGACCCGCATGGGCGCCGTGGTGATGCCGGCCAATCCGGCGTTCTACCATCGCCCTGAAGGTCTGCAGGACCTGATCGATTTCATGGTGGCGCGGGTCCTGGATCACCTGCAGATCGAACACGCACTGGGTCCCCGCTGGGGGGCCGGGCATGGCCAAGCCGGAGAGGACGGCCCCGAATGAAGACGCTTCCGCTGTTTCCGCTGAACACCGTACTGTTCCCGGGTGGTCTGCTGCCGTTGCGGATCTTCGAAACGCGCTATCTCGACATGGTGCGTGGCTGCCTGCGCGACGACAGCGGCTTCGTGGTGGTGGCGATCGAGCCGCCGGCCGAGGGCGAAGAGCCGCCGGACGAATCGGATCCGACGGTGGGGTTCCATGCGGTGGGCACCGAGGCGCGCATCATCGACTGGGACCAGCGCTCCGACGGTCTGCTGGGGATCCTCGCCAAGGGGGCGCAGCGCCAGCAGATCCACAACCCGCGGCGCGGAGATGACGGACTGTGGCTGGGCGAGGTGGAGCCGCTGGACGAATGGCCGGCGGTCAGCCTGCCGGTGGACTATGCATCGCTGGCCGATCTGCTGGAGCGTCTGCTGGATCAGCTGGGCACGCCCTGGTCGCACCTCGAACGGCACCTGGATGATTCGGCCTGGGTGGCCGGGCGGCTTGCCGAGCTGCTGCCGGTGGATCTCGCGGTCAAGCAGTCGCTGCTGGAATCCGATGATCCGATCGATCGTCTCGAGCGTTTGCGGGCGGCCATGCTCGCGCAGTCGTCTCCCTGACAGCATCCGGGCGGCCTGTTAAGGTAAAGGGCCGTAATTTCAAGCCGGAGCCGATCATGGCCGTTCAGGAACTCACGCAGGACAACTTCGAATCCACCATCACCGGGAATGACATCGTCATCCTGGATTTCTGGGCGCCGTGGTGCGGCCCGTGCCAGCAGTTCGCGCCGACCTTCGAGGAAGCCTCGAACAAGCACGACGACGTCGTCTTCGCCAAGGTCAACACCGACGAGGAGCAGGGCATCGCCGGGGCCTTCCAGATCCGCTCCATCCCGACCCTGATGATCTTCCGCGAGCAGGTCATCGTGTTCTCGCAGCCCGGCGTGCTGTCCGCGGCGCAGCTGGACGAGGTGCTGGGCAAGGTGCGCGAGCTGGACATGGAGGCCGTGCGCGCCGACATCGAAAAGCAGCAGCAGGAACAGGAGCAGCAGGCCGGCGGCAACGCCTGAGTCCGGCACCTGCCGCAATAACCTGACCTCCCGCGGCCCGTTCCCGGGCCGCTCCGTCCGCCACTCGAACCGACCCTGACAAGCCGACGAGGTCCCTCCCCCCCGTGTTCAGCGTGATGACCCAGATGGGGGCCCTGATCGTTGCCGGGGTCGGCTGGCGGATCCTGCAGCCCGGCGGTCTGGATGCCGAAACCACCCGCCGGGTCCTCACCACGCTCGTCTATTACCTGCTGCTGCCCGCGCTGGTGCTGCAGGTCCTGTGGACCGCACCGCTGGGTCTGGACTCGGTCCGCATCGCCCTGGTCGCCGGGGCGACGGTCCTGATCACCCTGGCCGTTACGGCCGGGGCGTGCCGAGCATGCACCGCCGACCGCGCGGCGGTGGGCGCGATGCTGCTGGCCGCTGCCTGGCCCAACGCGACCTATCTGGGCCTGCCGATCCTCGACAGTCTGTTCGGCGAGGCGGGGCGCGCGGTGGCCATCCAGTACGACCTGTTCGCCTGCCTGCCGCTGGTGCTGACCCTGGGCGTGGTTCTCGCGCGTCGCTACGGCGATGGTCGCATGCCGGCGGTGCATCCGCTGCGCGGCCTGTTGTCGGTGCCGTCGATCTGGGCCGCCCTCGCCGGTGTCACCCTGAACCTGGGCGGGGTGCCGCAGACGGTCTGGCTGGAGGAGTGGCTGGGACTGCTGGCGGATTCGGTGTCGCCGCTGATGCTGTTCGCGCTGGGCCTGGCACTCGTGTTCCACCGCTTTCACGGGCGCGACGCGCGGCCGCTGGCGGTCGTCGTGGTGATCCAGCTGTTGCTGGCACCGGCGGTGGCGCTGGGGCTGGTGTGGCTGCTGGGGATGGAGGGGATCCCCGCGACCGGAACGGTGCTGGAGGCGGCCATGCCGGCGATGGTGCTGGGGCTGGTGTTCTGTGACCGCTTCGGGCTGGATACGGGGCTGTACGCGGCCGCGGTGACCCTGACCACGGCCCTTTCGCTGATTACCCTGCCGCTGTGGTTCGCCCTGGCCGGCGGTCTTCTGGGGGGGTGAGCCTCAGGATTCCTCGCCGAAGCGGTCCGCGACCAGTTCGGTCAGGGCATCCAGCGCCGCCTCGGCATCCTCCGCGCCGTCGGTCCGGATGGTGATCTCCGAGCCCTGGGCGGCGGCCAGCATCATCACCCCCATGATGCTCTTGCCGTTCACTTCCTGTTCGTTGCGGGCGACGGTGACATCGGCGGTGTACTGACTGGCGAGGCTGACAAACTTCGCGGCGGCCCGGGCATGCATGCCCAGCCGGTTAACGATGGGAACTGCGCGCTGCGGCATCGCTGGATTCCTGGTCGCAGAGAAGGATTCCGTCATGGCCCCCGGACAGCGCCTTGTTGACCAGTTCGCTCAGGGGCAGATGGCGGTAGTTGAGTACGCGGACGAGCATCGGCAGGTTGACGCCCGCGATCACGCGCGCGTTGTGTCCGCGCGCCACGCGGCTGGCCACGTTGGCCGGCGTGGAGCCGAACATGTCGGTCAGGACCAGCACACCGGCACCGCTGTCGAGGGTCTCCATGCGGGCGCGCGCCTGCGCCTGAATATCGTCCGGATCGTCGCTTTGCGACATCGCCATGGACTCGCAGTCCTCGGGCAGGTCTCCCAGCATGCTCTGCGCGGTCTGCAGGAGTGTGTCGCCCAGGTTTTGATGCGTGATCAGGATCAGACCGACGCCCATGGAACTACTCCGTTTCAGGGGAGAGAGAATCGAGCTCGCGATGACGGGTGCTAACAGTAACATGTTCCCGTTCGCGCCACGCAGCCGCCAGCCGTTCCACAAGGTAGACCGAGCGGTGGCGCCCGCCGGTGCAGCCGATGGAGACCGTGGCATAGCTGCGATGGTCCGCCACCAGTCGCGGGATCCAGGTGTCGAGGAAGCCGTGGATGGATTCGAACATCGCCCCGACCTCGCCATGGCTGTCGAGGAAATGCGCCACCGCCGGATCCAGCCCGGTCAGTGGCGCCAGTTCGCGCTCGTAGTAGGGGTTGGGCAGGCAGCGCACGTCGAACACGAAATCGGAATCCAGCGGCGAGCCGTGCTTGAAGCCGAAGGACTGGAACAGCAGCGACAGGCCGGCGGTCTCGCGGCTGCCGACCCGGGCCCGGAGCGTGCGCGCGAGGTCGTGCATCGACAGCCGGCTGGTGTCCACGGTCAGGTCGGCCTCCACCGCCACGTGCCCCAGCCAGGTCCGTTCCATGCCGATCGCTTCCACCAGCGGGATGCCGTCGCGTGCCAGCGGATGGCGTCTGCGGGTCAGGTGGTAGCGACGCAGCAGGACCTCGTCGGAGGCATTGAGGAACAGCACCTCGACCTCCAGGCCCGATCCACGCAGCGCGCCCAGCAGTTGACCGAATCCGCTGAGGGCGTCGAGGCCCGAACGGACGTCCACGCCCACGGCCAGATGGCGGTCACCGCCGGTGTCGTAATGGCCGCTGCGGACCTTCTCCACCAGTTCCGGCAGCATCGGCAGCGGCAGGTTGTCGACACAGAAGTAGCCGGCGTCCTCCAGGGTATGCAGGGCGACGGTCTTGCCGGAACCCGACAGACCACTGACCAGCAGCAGACGCATGTCGGTCAGCCCTCGGGATCGGGGTTGGGGACCGTGGTGCTGGGCCCGCCGATGTGGAAGGTGGATTCCTCCTGCTGATCCTCGCCCATCTGGCGCCGCTGGCGGGCGCGCAGGTCGTCCCCGGCGATGTAGCCCTGCATGTGCAGCAGGTGGTTGCGGACCGCGGCCTCGATCATGACCGCGATGTTGCGCCCCGGCGCCACCGGCAGGCTGATCAGCGGGATGCGCAGGCCGAGGATCTCGCTCTCGCCGCGGCGCCCGTTCAGGCGATCGTCCGGCACCGGCGAGGGCTCGTTGTGGTCGCGCAGATCGATGATCAGGCGCAGATACTTGCCGCCCTTGATCGCCGAGTCGCCATACATCGCGCGGATGTTGAGCACGCCCAGGCCGCGCACCTCGAGCAGATCCTGGAGCAGGGCGGGGCAGTGTCCACGCACGATATCGGGGGCAATGCGCGCGAACTCGGGGGCATCATCGGCGATCAGCCGGTGGCCACGCGAGATCAGCTCGAGTGCGACCTCGCTCTTGCCGACGCTGGAGGCCCCCGAGATCAGTACACCGATCCCGAGGATCTCCATGAACACCCCGTGGCGCACCTCGAAATGGGCGAGGCGCTGCTGCAGGAAATAGCGCAGCAGCGCGATGACTTCGTGCGAGGATGTGCGTGTGCACAGGATCACCGGCAGGGGGTCGTCACCTGTCTGCGGCATGCGCGGGAACGGGCAGGTGTCCTCGGCGAAGATCACCATGGTAGTACCGGTGCGGGCCATTTCCAGCACCAGGTGGTCACGCTGCTCGTCGGACAGGCCGGCGATGTAGCGGGCCTCGTAGTCGCCGATGACCTGGATGCGGTTGGGGCGGATCAGGTTCAGGTGGCCGGCCAGCGGCAGGTCGCCATCCCCGAATCCCAGGAGTTCGCGGTCGCCCGCGGCCTCCTCTCCGTGGACGTAGCGCAGGTCCAGACGGCTCCCCATCGCCCGCGTGAGCGCGGCGATGGTGATGTTGCTCGCGGTGCCGTCGGCTGCCGCTTCCGCCCGGTCGGCCATGGTCAGGTCTCGCCCAGGGCCCGGGTGAGGGCCTGCTGGACCCCCGCGCTGTCCGCGGCGCGCCGGATGCCGGCGAGGGTGTCCGGCTGCGACAGCCCGCGCGCGAGCTGGGCCAGCAGGTCCAGGTGTTCGCTGGTGGCCTCTTCCGGCACCAGCAGGGCGATCAGGATGTCCACCGGTTCGTGGTCCATGGCTTCGAAATCCACGCCCTGATCCAGACGCAGGACCGCGATGCGGGGCGTATCCAGCTCGGCGAGACGGCCGTGCGGGATCGCCACGCCATGGCCGAGCCCGGTGGAGCCCAGTTTTTCACGGGCCGACATGGCTTCGAACGCGGCACTGGCCGCCAGTCCGTCCGCGGCCCCGTCCACCAGCAGATCGGCGAGGGTTTCCAGCGCTCGTTTCTTGCTGGAGCAGTCGGTTTCCAGTCCGATGCGCTCCGGGGTGATGAGCTCGGCCGGATTCATCGGCTTACTCGGGTTGTTCGCGGTTGCGCTGGGCGCCCTCGGCGCGATGATGATCCTTGACCTTCTCCTTGTGCTTGATCAGCTGGCGGTCGACCTTGTCGATCAGGCCGTCGATGGCGGCGTACATGTCATCGTGGCTGGCCTCGGCGTGGATGTGGTTGCCGCTGACCTGCAGATTCGCTTCCGCCTTGTTGTGCAGCTTCTGCGTCTTCTCGTGGTTCAGCACCACGTGCACGTCGATCACCTTGTCGAAGTGGCGTTCCAGCTTCTGGAATTTCTCGTTGACGTAGTCGCGCAGGGCGTCGGTGATGTCGACGTGGTGTCCGGTGAGATTGATCTGCATGGGTCAGGCTCCTTTCGGTTTGCTTCCGGTCGGCATGGCGGCCATCTGGCGGCGCTCGCTGGAGGATGGCAGGTTCATGCCCTCCCGGTATTTGGCCACGGTACGCCGGGCCACGTTGATGCCCCGATCCGCCAGGATCTGGGCGAGGCGGGAATCGCTGAGCGGTTTGCCCGGCGTTTCCTCTTCGATGAGTTCGCGGATCATGGCACGAATCGCGGTCGCGGAGCATTCCCCGCCGTCGCTGGTGCCCACGTGACTGGAGAAGAAATACTTGAATTCGAACACCCCGCGGGGGGTGTGCATGTATTTCTGCGTGGTGACCCGCGAGATCGTGGACTCGTGCATCTCCAGGGCTTCGGCGATGTCGCGCAGGATCAGCGGCTGCATCGCCACCTCGCCGTGTTCCAGGAACCCCTGCTGGCGTTCGACGATCGCTCGCGCCACGCGCAGCAGGGTGTCGTTGCGGCTGTGCAGGCTCTTGATGAACCATCGCGCCTCCTGCAGCTGATCGCGCATGAAGGCGCTGTCGCGGGCATCGGAGACCTGGCGGACCATGCCGGCGTAGAGGTCGTTGATGCGAATGCGCGGGGCGATCTCGGGATTCAGGTCGACCTGCCAGCCCCGGTCGGTATGACGCACGTAGACATCCGGGACCACGTATTCCGGCGGTGTCTCGCTGATCTGGGCGCCGGGGCGCGGGTTGAGCGTGCGGATCAGGTCCAGCGCCGCGGCCAGTTCGTCGCCATCGCGTACGCCGCTCTGGCGCTGCAGGGCCTTGTAGTCACGCCGGGCAAGGGCGTCCATGCCGTGTTCCAGGAGCGCGCGCGCCGCCTCGCGCGAGGGCGCGTCCGGCGCCAGCTCGCCCAGCTGGACCTCCAGGCACTCGCGCAGATCCAGCGAACCGACCCCCAGCGGGTCGCAGTGCTGCAACCAGTGGCGTACGGCCTCGACCTCGTCGGTGTCGACGGGGGGGTCTTCACTCCGGCTGATGGTCTCGGCCAGGGTCTCGACGTCGCCCTCGAGGTAGCCGTCGCCGTTGATGGTGTCGATCAGGGCGGCGCCGATGCGCTGGTCGCGCGGGGTCAGGTGCGACAGATGCAGCTGCCACAGCAGGTGATCCTGCAGCCCGCCGCCGTCGTCGTCCGAGGTGTTCTCCAGCGGGTCGCGGTCGTCCGGACCGCGCGGGCTGGCGCTGGCGTCGTAGATGTCTTCCCAGCGGCTGTCGGTCACCAGCTCGTCGGGGATGATGTCCTCCGAGCCGCCGGCATCCACCGTTTCGCCGGTGCCGGCGGCGTCGCTGCCGCTCTCGCCGTCGTCGGTGTTCGCGTCGCTGTCGGTGTCCGCGGTGTCCCCCGCGTCGGCACCGAGTTCGTCATCCTCGGCCTGTTCCAGCATGGGATTGCTTTCCAGCGCCTGCTGGATCTCGGCCTGGAGCTCCAGCGTGGACAGCTGCAGCAGCCGGATGGCCTGCTGCAGCTGCGGCGTCATGGTCAGCGTCTGACCGAGCTGCAGATTCAGCCCGGGCTTCAGCATGAGTTGGGAAAGGCGTTGGTCACCATAAGTGAATAGTAATCCCTTGCTGCGGGCTTGTGCACCGCCCCGGTGCGGCGGTCGGTGTCACAGGCGGAAGTTTTCGCCGAGGTAGACCTCGCGCACGCGGGTGTCGGCCAGCAGTTCGTCCGGCGTGCCCGCGCTCAGCAGGTGCCCCTCGCTGAGGATGTAGGCGCGGTGGCAGATGCCCAGGGTCTCGCGCACGTTGTGGTCCGAGATTAGTACGCCGATGCCGCGTTCGGCCAGGTGGCGGATCACTTCCTGGATCTCGCTGACCGAGATCGGGTCGACCCCGGCGAAGGGTTCGTCCAGGCAGATAAACCGCGGATCACCGGCCAGCGCACGGGCGATCTCGGCGCGCCGCCGTTCGCCTCCGGACAACGCGATGCCGGGGCTGTGGCGCACGGTTTCGAGCTGGAATTCCTCGATCAGGGCATCGCCGATGCGGCGGCGCTCGTGGCGGTCCAGTCCGGGCCGCAGTTCCAGCACTGCCTGCAGGTTGTCCTGGACCGACAGGCGGCGGAAGATCGAGGCCTCCTGCGGGAGATAGCCCAGCCCGGCGCGGGCGCGTTCGTGGATGGGCGCCCGGGTGATGTCGCGCCCGCCCAGGGTGATGCGCCCGGTATTGGGCCGGATCAGGCCGACCAGGCTGTAGAAACAGGTGGTCTTGCCGGCCCCGTTGGGTCCCAGCAGGCCGACCACCTCGCCGGGCACCAGGTCCACGTCCATTGCGTCCAGCACGGTACGCTGGCCATAGCGCTTGCTCAGCTCGCGGGCGACCAGATGGGCGTCGGCCGCGGGCCTCATGGATCGTCCTCGCGTGGCTGCAGGCGGATGTGCACGCGCTCGTCGTCGGTGTCGCCGCGTTCGGCGCGGATCACGTCGCGTTCGAGATCGTAGGTGATGCGCTGCCCGCGGGCATCCTCGGCGGCGGTGATGACGCGTGCCCGTTCGGTCAGGATCACGCGTTCCTCGTCGAGGAAATAGTCGATGCGCAGCCCCTCGGCGATGCGCGTCTCGCCGGTCTCGGGATCGGGCGACTCCAGGCGTGCGGGCTCGCCGTGGGCCTCGATCTCGTAGGGGCGGCGCTCGCGCATGTGCACGATCACGCGGTCCGCTTCCAGGGTGGCATCGCCGCGCACCACGATCACGTCGCCGGTGTAGGTTCCGGTGCCCGCGCGCTCGTCCATCTCGGCGTGGTCCGCGGTGATCTCCACCGGCAGGGCATCCTCGCGGCCGGTCGCCGGCGGGGCCGCCAGGAACAGTGCGAGTACCCCCGTCACGGCAAGCAGCAGGGCCGGTCGACGGATGCCCGCGCGGCGATGTTCGGTTGTGGCCGGGTTCATTCCGGGCGGTCCTCCTGCGGCAGGTCGCTGTACAGCGTGTAGACCTCGGCGAGCAGCTCAATGGTATCCGCTTGCGGGTCGGCGCGCAGGCCGGTGCCCCGCTGGAACAGTCCCGGCTGTTCCAGGGTGCTCGGGGCCGACGAAGTCGTCAGCCGGGTGTCCAGCGCCACGCGCACGTCACGTGACTCGATCACCGTGCGCACGCGCTCGTCGCGTTCGGGGCGCAGGCCGCGGGTGTGGCCGAAGGTATGCAGCAGTTCGCGATCGGGCTGATGTGCCGCGCGCGGGGCGCGCCAGGTCCAGTTCAGGCCCCGTTGGTCCAGCAGATCCAGCTCCGGGTCATCGATGAACTGGACCGCATCCCGGTCGTATTCGCGCAGCCGCGACCCCTGCAGGCGGTGGGTGGGCCGCCCGTCCTCGCCGGTGACATGCGCGGTAAACCCCTCGATCTGCAGCGTGGGTTCCGCGTCGGCCGCGGGTTCGGCGGGCGGCTCGGCCGCTGCCGGCCCGGCGAGCAGGCATCCGGCGGCGAGCAGCCGGGCGGCGAGCGGGGCGCGGCGGGGATCCGGGATCATGCGTGCAGGTAGCTTTCGAGCACGGCCTCGAGGCGGCCGCGTGCAGCCAGCAGGTCCTCGCAGACTTCGCGGACCGCGCCGCGCCCGCCACCGGCCGTGGTGACCCATTGCGCGTGCTGGCGCACGAACGGATGGGCGTCGCCGACCGCGATGCCCAGGCCAACCCGGCGCATCGCCGGCAGATCGACCACGTCGTCGCCGACGAACGCGGCCTCGTCGGCGCGGTGCCCGGTCTGCTGCAGCAGTTGCGTCAGTGCCTCCCCCTTGTCCCGCCGGCCCTGGATGCAGTGGCGGATGCCGAGATCCTGCAGGCGATGTTCGACGACCGCCGACTGCCGCCCGGTGAGGATTGCGACCTCCAGCCCGTCGTCCATGGCCATGCGCAGGCCGTGGCCGTCGCGGCTGTGGAAGGCCTTGTACTGTTCGCCACCGTCGCCGAGAAACAGCGCGCCGTCGGTCAGCACGCCGTCGACGTCCAGGATCAACAGTCGGGTGGTCCGCTGCAGGGTGGAAAGGTCGGTTTCGGTGTTCATCAGGCCACCCCCGCGCGCAGCAGGTCGTGCATGTTGATGACTCCCTGCAGGCGGCGGTCGGCGTCGGCCACCGGCAGGGCGTTGATCCGGCGGCTCTCCATCATCTCCAGGGCCTCGGCCGCCAGCCAGTCGGCACCGGCGGTGTGGCCGTCGCGGGTCATGACCTCGCCGATGGTCAGGCTGTCGAGGCTGTGGCCGAGGTCCAGGGTGCGGCGCAGGTCGCCGTCGGTGAAGACCCCCAGGATCCGGTCCTCCGGGTCGCTGACGATCACCAGTCCCAGCCCCTTGCGGGTGATCTCGAACAGCGCATCCTTCAGCGGCGCGTCTGGTGCGATGCGCGGGATCGCTTCGCCGGTATGCATGATGTCGCCGACGTGGATCAGCAGGCGACGCCCGAGGCGGCCGCCGGGATGCGAGCGGGCGAAGTCGTTCGCGGTGAAGCCGCGCGCATCCAGCACCGCCACCGCCAGGGCATCGCTCATCGCCAGGGCCGCGGTGGTGCTGGAGGTCGGCGCCAGCCCCAGCGGGCAGGCCTCGTGTTCCACGCTGACATCCAGGTGTACGCTGGCATCGGTGCCCAGGCGCGAGCCGGGGTTGCCGGTCATCGCGATCAGCGGGACGTCCAGGCGTCGGATCAGCGGCAGGATGGTGAGGATCTCGTCGGTCTCGCCGGAGTTCGACAGGGCGATCACTACGTCGTCGCGGGTGATCATGCCGAGATCGCCGTGGCTGGCCTCGCCCGGATGCACGAAGAACGCCGGCGTGCCGGTGGAGGCGAGGGTGGCCGCCAGCTTGCTGCCGATGTGGCCGGACTTGCCCATGCCGGTAACCACCACCCGCCCGCGACAGGCGAGGATGTGCCGGCAGGCCGCGAGGAAGGCGTCGTCGATGCGCGCGGTGAGGGCGCGCACCGCGTCGGCCTCATTTTCGAGGACGGCCAGTGCAAGCTTGCGGGTTGTGTCGGGGTTCAGATCCATGCCGGTGCCGTGATTGCGAGACTCACAAGGTAGCCGCTGAAGGCCAGCAGGAGAAGGGCCCCGTGCCAGCGGGTGATGCGGCCGGCGCCGAAGCGGGCGGCCAGCAGCACCGCCACGGTCAGGCCCAGCATCACCGGATAGTCACGGGTCAGCACTGCGGGTTCCACCGCCAGTGGCGCGATCAGGGCGGGTACCGCCAGCACCGCCAGCAGGTTGAACAGATTGGAGCCGACGACGTTGCCGAGGGCCATGCCGGTTTCGCGCCGCAGCGCGCTGGCCACGGTGGTGGCCAGCTCCGGCAGACTGGTGCCGATCGCGACCAGGGTCAGGCCGATCAGCAGTTCGCCGGCTCCCAGGGCGGTGGCGATCTCGACTGCCCCCCAGACCAGCGCCTGGCTGCTCGCCAGCAGCACCACCAGACCGCCGGCGAGCCACCCCAGGGCGGTCGGGAGACCGCCGGGCGTGGCCGCCGGCGGGGGCGGGGCCAGCCCGGGGTCGGACTCCGGGGGCGTGCCGGGGTGGCGGGCCGCGCGGATCATCCAGACCACGACCGCGATCAGGCCGGCCAGCATGATCACCCCTTCCGCCCGCGCCAGCCGGCCGTCCAGCAGCAGCAACAGCACGCCGAGCGTGGCCAGCAGCAACAGTGGCAGTTCGCGTCGTACCAGCCCGTGACCGGCGATGATCGGGGCGATCAGGGCGGCCAGCCCGAGTACCAGTCCTAGGTTGGCGATGTTCGAGCCGATCGCGTTGCCCACCGCCAGCCCCGGCGCCCCCTGCAGGCTGGCCAGCAGCGAGACGATGATCTCCGGGGCCGAAGTGCCGAAGGCGACTACGGTAAGGCCGATCAGCACCGGCGAGACCCCGAGCCCGCGCGCCAGGCCGGCGGCGCCGAACACGAAGCGATCGGCACTGGCGGCGAGCAGCACGAGACCACCGACGACGGCGAGCAGCGGCAGCAGCATGCGTGGTCCGGTCGCCCCCTATCGATTGCCGACCCGCAGGCGCTCGAGGCACTCCGGGGTCGTGACCCGGGGTTGCCAGTCGAGTTCCCGGCGTGCGCGCGTGCAGTCCAGGACCAGCGGGCCGTCGAGCCCGCGCACCCAGCCCGGGTCGCCGGCGCGCGCGCTCAGGCGCCAGGCCAGCGGGTGCAGTCTGCGGATGAGGCCGGCGGGCACCGGCAGGGTCAGGCGCCGACCGTGACGGGCCATGGCGCGCAGCGACCACACCGGTTCGGTGCCCAGGTTGAAGCAGCCCGGGGCACGGCGGGTGACTGCGGCGGCGATTGCCCGCGCGGCGTCCTCCTCCCACAGGATCTGCACCGGTGCGTCGATCCCGGCGGGGTGAAGGCGGCTGCGGGCGATCCGCTGCAGCAGCGGCTGGGCATGTGGCCCGACCACCGCGGGCGGCCGCAGCACGGTGGTCACCAGCTCCGGATGCTCGCGGTCCAGAGCCTCCAGGGCCTGTTCGGTGGCGACCTTGTCCTCGGCATAGGGGAAGCGCGGGCGGGGCGGCTGGTCCTCGCTCAGGGGGACGGGCGAGTCCGGCCACGGGCCGTAGACCGCGGCGCTGGAGAGGAACACCACATGGCGCACACCGGCCTGCGCGGCGGCCGCGAAGACCGACCGCGACAGGTCCACGTTCTGCCGGCGAACCCAGTCGCGGTCGTGGCGCCGGCGTCCGCCGTGCCCGCCCATCAGCTGGAAGGCCAGGTGCACCAGGGTATCGGTCCCGGCGAGGTCTTCGGGCGTCAGTTGCGCCAGATCCTTCTGGCGCAGGTCGTAGCGGTCCGCCGGCAGGGTCGCGGCCCCGGGGAAGTCCGCCGGTTCGCGATCCAGGGCAATGATCCGCTCCACCTCCGGGGTGTGCAGCAGTTCGGGCAGCAGGACCCGGCCGATGCGACCCGCCGCACCGGTGACGGCAACACGCATGCGGTTATCCGGTCGGGGCGGGGCCATCGAGGAATTCCGGCATGACCTCTTCGGCGAAGCAGCGCATGGACTCCTCCGCCAGTTCGCGCGGCACGGCCCCGGCGCCGAAGGCCAGCAGCAGGTGGTCCACGCCCGACTCGCGCAGGGCCTCGATGCGCTCGCGGCATTCCTCGGGGGTGCCGACCAGCGTCATGCCCAGCATGTCGAGGATCTTCAGATTGATCCCGGCCTTGACCAGGTGGCGGAAGCGGCCCAGCGAGCGGTAGTAGTCGTAGCCCTCGATCAGACGTTCCAGCACCGGCAGGGTCTGCCGGAACATGTTGCGGTAGAACCATTCGAACGCGGGCTTGGCCTCGCGTCGGGCACGCTTGCCGTCCGGCAGGCACAGCACGCCGAGGGTCATGCCGACCCGGGGCGGGTGCGGGGTGTCGCCGGCGGCATGGGCCCAGCCCTCGCGATACAGGCGGATGTCCTCGCGGATCATCTGCCACGGCTTGAACGGGCCGGCCAGCGCACCGATGCCCTGTTCGGCTGCCCAGGTGAACGACTCGGGACTGACCGCGGCGGTCCACAGCGGCGGGTGCGGGTCCTGCAGCGTTGCCGGCATCACCGGGACGTCGTCGAGGTGGTGGAAGGGCCCGTGCTGGGTGATGCGGCCGGTGGCGAAGGCCTGGCGCAGGGCATCCAGTCCGGCATCCACACGGGCGCGGCCCTCGCTCATCTCGGCGCCGAATGTGGCATATTCCGGCGGCGAGAAGCCGCGGCCGATGCCCAGCTCCAGGCGTCCCCCGGAGAGCTGGTCGAGCATGCCGACGCGCTGCGCGACCCGCAGCGGGTGGTGATAGGGCAGGGGCACGACCCCCAGGCCCAGGCGCAGGTTCCGGGTGCGCTGGCTGGCCGCGGCGAGCACCAGATCCGGCGCGGTGGAATGCGAGAATTCCGGCATCAGGTGGTGTTCCACCAGCCACGCGGTGTTGAATCCGAGGGTGTCGGCGAGATCCCACAGTGCCAGGGTGTCCTCGATCGCGCGGTGTTCGTCGATACCGAGGAATTCGGGGACCGAGATCTCGTGGAAGAGGTCGAAGTGCATCGGGAAACTGTGCCGCGCCACCGGGGTGCTGGCAAGTCGCAACGGGGGAGGGACATGACGGCAGGAGATCCATCGGACGCGGCAACCGAAGGGGGGCGCGTGCAGCTTCAGCCGGCCGCGGTCGCGCGGCCGGGTACGCCGGCCTGGGACGGGTATTTCCCGGCCAGTCTGCCGCTGGACTGGCAGCTGGCCTATCTTGGCCATTTTCGTTCGCGGGTGTTCGTGCCCGGGGTGCTGGGGACCGACGGGGCGCTCTCCGCCCCGTTCGGGGACTGGGACGACGCGGTGCCGCCCAACCTGCGCGTGACCGTCAGCTGGCCCGCGGACGTGCCCGCGGAGGCGGGGGCCGCCGCTCTGGCCCGTCTCGCCGCGACCCTCGGCGAGCGTCTCGAGGGTGTGGCGTTCGAGCCGGGGGCGGCCGTCGAGGCGGCGGTTGCCGGGCTGCGGGGCGCAGGCCTGGAACGCCTGCAGGCGACAGGTCCGGGCGAATCCGTGGGGTTGCCCGGGGTGGACGAGGCGATCTGGTACCCGCAGCTCCATGCCGGCGAGGGGCCGGGGCTCTGGCGTCTGCGTCCTGCGGGCGAGCCGGATCCCGCCGGCTGGCGCGTGCTGGTGGAGGCACTGGCCGGATGCAGCCCCGCCGGGGCGGTGCCGGTGTTCCTCGAGGCCTCGCCGGGTGTGCTCGACGATGTGCGCACCATCGCGAAACTGTTGACGTGATTCACCCTGGTTTGACGCACCGTGCGGCCGGGGCCAGACTCCGGCGTCCATGCCTGCGCCGCGCCGCAAGGGACGCCGCGCCCGCATCCCGGGAGACTCGAATGTGAGCCAGTCCGCATCCGCCGAAACGCCGCACATCGTGGTGGAGGACCTGCATTTCCGCCGTGGCCGGAAGCCCGTGTTTGACGGGCTTTCGCTGGAGGTGCCGCGCGGGCGCGTGACCACCGTGATGGGCCCCAGCGGCAGTGGCAAGACTACGCTGCTGCGGCTGATCGGCGGCCAGCTGCGTCCGGATGCGGGACGCATCCTGGTCGACGGCGAGGAGATCGGGCGGCTGTCCACACGCCGTCTGTACGCGGTGCGCAAGCGCATGGGACTGCTGTTCCAGACCGGGGCCCTGCTGACCGACCTGTCGGTGTTCGAGAATGTGGCCTTCCCGCTGCGCGAGCACACCGATCTGCCCGAGGATATCCTGCGTACCCTGGTGCTGATGAAGCTGGAGGCGGTCGGCCTGCGCGCGGCGCGCGACATGGACCCGGCCGAGCTGTCCGGCGGCATGGCCCGGCGCGTGGCGCTGGCGCGGGCGCTGGCGCTGGATCCGGAACTGATCATGTACGACGAGCCGTTCACCGGTCTCGATCCCATCACCATGGGCCAGATCGTGACCCTGATCCGGCGCACCAACCACAGCCTCGGGCTCACCAGCGTGCTGGTGTCGCACGACGTGAACGAGGCCATGAGCATCTCCGATCACGTGGTGCTGATCGCCGAGGGACGCGCGGTGGACGCCGGCCCGCCGGATGCGCTGCAGGCGCGGGCCTCCGACTGGTCCGCCCAGTTCCTGGAAGGCCGGCCGGATGGTCCGGTGCCGTTCCATTACCCCGGGATCTCGTATCAGGACGATCTGCTGGACGCGGGAGGGCGTGACCATGATTGACGCGATCGCGTCGGTCGGGCGCTTCAGCCTGAATGCCCTGGCGGTGCTGGGGCGGGCCTCGATGTTCCTGCTGCGGACCTTCGCCGCGCTGGATGCGGTGGTGCGGCGCTTCGGCCTGACCGTGTGGCAGGTCTATTCGGTGGGCGTGCGCTCGCTGCTGATCGTGGTGGTCTCGGGGCTGTTCGTGGGCATGGTGCTGGGCTATCAGGGCTATATCACCCTGGTGGACTTCGGCGCCGCCGAGGCCCTGGGCGGGGTGGTCGCGCTGTCACTGGTGCGCGAACTGGGGCCGGTGGTGACCGCGCTGCTGTTCGCCGGACGCGCCGGCTCCGCGCTGACCGCCGAACTGGGCCTGATGAAGACCACCGAGCAGCTCTCGGCGATGGAGATGATGGCGGTGAATCCCTACCGCCGGGTGTTCGCACCGCGCTTCGTTGCCGGCTTCCTGTCCATGCCGCTGCTCGCCGCGATGTTCAGCGCGGTGGGCGTGATGGGCGGTTACATCGTCGGGGTCGGGCTGCTGGGCGTGGACAGCGGGGCCTACTTCTCGCAGATGCAGGCGGTGACCGACTGGAACGAGGATGTCCTCTCCGGGGTCATCAAGAGCATCGTGTTCGGCTTCGTGGTCACCTGGATCGCGGTGTTCCAGGGCGTGGACGCCTCGCCGACCTCGGAGGGTATCTCGCGCGCGACCACGCAGACGGTGGTGGTCTCCTCGCTGGCCGTGCTGGGGCTCGATTTCATCCTGACCGGCCTGATGTTCGGCGGGGACTGAGAAGTGGAGAAGCAATCATGAAGATGCGTTTCGTCGAACTGGCCGTCGGGGTGTTCGTGCTCCTGGGCGTGGCGGCGCTGTTCTATCTGGCGGTGCAGGTCAGCAACATCACCGAATATCGCGACGGCGACACCTACGAGGTAACCGCCTACTTCTCCAACGTGGGCGGGCTGAAGGTGCGCGCGCCGGTGAACATCTCCGGGGTGCGGGTCGGCCGCGTGGCCGACATCCGCTACGACCCCGAGGCCTTCGAGGCGAAGGTGACCCTGGCGATCCGTTCGGAACACGACTACCTGCCTGCGGATACCCAGGCGAGCATTCATACCGCGGGCCTGCTGGGCGAGCAGTACGTCGCGCTGGAGCCGGGTGGCGACTACGATACCCTGCAGGACGGTGATCGGATCCTGTTCACCCAGTCGGCCGTGGTCCTCGAGAACCTGATCGGCCGGTTCATGACCAACATGGGGGATGACTGAGTCATCCCGGCCACCCAATCCCGAGGGAGTGTGTCATGCGTTTTTTGCCGAATTTTGTTCGTTCCCCGCGTACCGCGCCGGCATGGCTGGCCGCGGCAGCCCTGCTGCTGGCGACGCTGGCCCCGGCCGCTCAGGCCGAAAGCCCGGTGCAGATGATGGAGCGCTCGGTGAACGAGGTGTACGAGGTCCTGCGCGAGAACCAGGAGCGCGCGCAGGAAGAGCCCGAATTCGTGATCGAGGTGCTGCGCGAGCGTGTGCTGCCGCATGTCGACGTGGACGGCATGGCACGGCTGGTACTGGCGCGGCACTGGCGCGATGCGTCCGACGAGCAGCGCAGCCGCTTCACCGAGGCCTTCACCACGACCCTGCTGCAGGTCTACGGGGTGCAGCTGGCGGATCACCTGGACAAGGAAGTGCGCATCATCGAACGGCGCTCGCGCGAGGACGACCGCATGGCGGTGGTGGCCAGCGAGATCGTGATGGGGTCCGGGCAGTCCAATCTGCAGGTCAATTACCGCCTGCGTCCGGTCGATGGCGAATGGAAGGTGTTCGATGTGGAGGCCGAGGGGCTGTCCTTCGTGGGCAATTTCCGCAGCCGCTTCGGTGACGAGATCTCCCGCAACGGGCTCGAGGAGCTGATCGTGCGCCTGGAGGATGGCGACGAGGAGCTGATCGAGGAGGCGGTGGACGACGTGGCCGAGGAGACCGGCGCTGCGGAGGACCGGTGAGCGACGCCCGGATTACCGCCGATGACGCGGGCCTGGTGCTGCGCGGTCATCTGACCTTCGTGACCGTGCCGGGGCTGGAACGCCAGGTGCGGCCGCTGTGGCAGGGCCTGCCCGAACATGCCCGGGTGGCGCTGGACGACACCGGGCGCATCGACAGTGCCGGTCTGGCGTTTCTGGTGACCCTGTGGCGCCAGGCCCGGCACCGGGGGCATTTCCTGGTGTTCGAGCCGGTGCCCGCACGGCTGGCGCCCCTGCTGGAACTGTACGACCTGCGGGGCGTGATCAGTGAATCCGCGGCGAAGGCGGCGGATCCGCCCGGCTGCCACTGACCGGCCCGGGGCGGGGCGCCGCGCGCCGGCGACGCAGTTTCGTTATCATTGCGGGTTTTGCCGGTCCGCTCCTGGCCCGGCGTGCGAACCGGGCAATACATGGACAAGCTCATCATCACCGGCGGCGAGCCCCTGGACGGTCAGGTCTGGGTCTCCGGCGCCAAGAACGCGGTACTCCCCATCCTGTCGGCGACGCTGCTGGCCGACAGCCCCATGGTGATCGGCAACGTGCCGCACCTGCAGGACGTGACCACCACCATGGAGCTGCTGGGGCGCATGGGCGTGAGCCTGACGGTGAACGAGCGCATGCGCATCGAGGTGGATCCCGCCACCCTGACCCAGTGCGTTGCGCCCTACGATCTGGTCAAGACGATGCGTGCGTCCATCCTGGTGCTGGGGCCGCTGCTGGCGCGCTTCGGCGAGGCCGAGGTGTCCCTGCCCGGGGGCTGCGCGATCGGTTCGCGGCCGGTGAATCTGCATCTGCGCGGGCTGGAGGCGCTGGGCGCCGAGATCGATGTCGATGGTGGCTACATCCATGCGCGGGCCGGACGCCTGCAGGGCGCGCGGGTGGTGTTCGACCAGGTCACCGTTACCGGCACCGAGAATCTGCTGATGGCGGCGACCCTGGCCGAGGGCGAGACGCTGATCGAAAATGCCGCCCGCGAGCCGGAGGTGGTGGACCTGGCCGACTGCCTGACCGCGATGGGAGCGAAGATCCGCGGTGCCGGGACCGACACCATCCGGGTCGAGGGCGTGGAGCGCCTGCATGGCTGCGATTACGACGTGATGCCCGATCGCATCGAGACCGGGACCTTCCTGGTCGGGGCCGCGATGACCCGGGGGCATGTGCGCACCCGCAACACCCGGCCGGAGCTGCTCGACGCGGTGCTGGCCAAGCTGGACGAGGCGGGCGCCCGGGTGGAGACCGGTCCGGACTGGATTGATCTGGACATGCGGGGGCGTCGCCCGCGGGCGGTGAATCTGCGGACCGCGCCGTTTCCCGCATTCCCGACCGACATGCAGGCGCAGATGATGGCCATGAACACGGTCGCCGAGGGGACCGGTTCGGTGGTGGAGACGGTGTTCGAGAACCGCTTCATGCATGCGCTGGAACTGCAGCGCATGGGCGCCCGGATCACCATCGAGGGGAACACCGCGATCGTCGAGGGCGTGGAACAGCTGGTCGGTGCGCCGGTGATGGCCACCGACCTGCGCGCCTCGGCCAGCCTGATCCTTGCCGGTCTGGTCGCCGAGGGCGAGACCGCCGTGGAACGTATCTACCATATCGATCGCGGTTATGAATGCATCGAGGAAAAACTGAGCCAGATCGGCGCAACGATTCGCCGGGAGCCTGCCTGACATGATGGACGCCAACACCCTGACCATTGCCCTGTCCAAGGGCCGTATCCTCGAGGACACCCTGCCGCTGCTGGCACAGGCGGGGATCGAGCCGCTGGAGGATCCGGACAGGACGCGCAAGCTGATCCTCGACACCACCCGCGAGGACGTGAAGATCGTGGTGGTGCGGACCACCGACGTGCCGACCTACGTGCAGCACGGTGCCGCCGCGGTGGGAGTGGCCGGCAAGGACGTGCTGATGGAGCACGGGGCCGCCGGGCTGTACGAGCCGCTCGACCTGGGCATCGCCCGCTGCCGCATGATGCTGGCGGGCCACCCGGGGCAGCAGCCGGACCCGGGCACGCGCCTGCGCATCGCGACCAAGTTCGTGAACATCACGCGCAACTATTTCGCCAGCCAGGGGCGCCAGGTGGAGATCGTCAAGCTGTATGGCTCGATGGAACTCGCGCCGCTGGTAGGGCTGGCCGACTACATCGTGGATCTGGTGGATACCGGCAATACGCTGCGCGCCAACGGCCTGGAGCCGCTGGAGGAGATTACCCCCATCAGTTCCCGGTTGATCGTGAATCAGGCAGCCATGAAGATGAGACATGGACTGATTCAAAATCTCATTGAGAACCTGCGCGAGGCCGTGACGCCCGCGACGACGTAACCGAGACTGCCATGACCGCCGATACCGACGACCTCAGGATCCGTGACATCCAGGAGGTGTCCGCCCCGGACACCGTGCGCGACGAACTGCCGATCACCGATGCGGCATCCGACACGGTGTACGAGGCCCGCCAGGCCTGCCATCGGATCCTGCATGGCGAGGACGACCGCCTGCAGGTGATCGTGGGCCCCTGCTCGATCCACGACGTGGATGCCGCGCTGGACTATGCCGACCGCCTCAAGCCTCTGCGTGACGAGCTCTCCGATGCGCTGAACATCGTGATGCGGGTGTATTTCGAGAAACCGCGCACTACGGTGGGGTGGAAGGGCCTGATCAACGATCCGGATCTGGATGGCAGCTTCCACATCAACAAGGGCCTGCGGGTCGCGCGCGGCCTGCTGCGCGATCTCGCGGTCAAGGGCATGCCGGCGGCCACCGAGTACCTCGACCTGATCAGCCCGCAGTACATTGCCGACCTGGTCGCCTGGGGCGCGATCGGCGCCCGCACCACCGAGAGCCAGGTGCATCGCGAGCTGGCCTCCGGGCTGTCGTGCCCGGTGGGCTTCAAGAACTCCACCGACGGCAGTCTGCGGGTGGCGATCGACGCTATCCGGTCGGCGTCGCGGCCGCACCACTTCCTGTCGGTGACCAAGGCCGGGCGCTCGGCGATCTTCTCCACCACCGGCAACGACGACTGTCACATCATCCTGCGCGGTGGCAAACAGCCCAACTACGATGCCGAAAGCATCGACCAGGCGTGCCGGGAGCTGCAGATGGCCGAGCTGCCCGAACAGGTGATGGTGGACTGCAGCCATGCCAACTCGCGCAAGGACCCGGCGCAGCAGATGGAGGTCGCGCGGGTGCTGGGCGAGCAGATCGCCGGGGGGGATCGGCGGATCATCGGGGTGATGCTGGAAAGCCATCTCCTCGGCGGGCGCCAGGATATCCTCCCGGGGCAGCCGCTGAACTATGGCCAGAGCATTACCGACGCCTGCATGGGCTGGGATGACTCCGAGGCCACCCTGCGCGGGCTGGCGGAAGCCGTGCGCGCGCGCCGCAAGCACAACACCCCGGCCTGACGCCCGGGCACGAGGACACGCCATGCCTTCGATCAAGCGACTCGATACGCGGGAGACCGGATTCGTAACCGAGCTGGAGCGCCTGCTCGCCTGGGAGTCGGGCGAGGAGGCCGGGGTGCGCGACGCGGTGCGCGAGATCCTCGACGCGGTGAAGGCCGAGGGGGACGCCGCGGTGCTGCGTTACACCGAGCGCTTCGACCGCCTGGAGCGCGACTCGGTCGCCGGGCTGGAAGTGCCGCAGCAACGCCTGCAGGCGGCGCTGGAGGCGATACCCGCTGCGCAGCGCGAGGCGCTGGAGACGGCCGCCGAACGCATCGGCGAATACGCCCGACACCAGTCGATGCAGGACTGGCAGTTCACCGACGCCGACGGCACGGTGCTGGGGCAGCGGGTGACGCCGCTGGACTCGGTGGGGCTGTATGTGCCGGGCGGCAAGGCCGCCTACCCGTCCTCGGTGCTGATGAATGCGGTGCCGGCGCGGGTCGCGGGGGTCGAGCAGCTGATCATGGTGGTGCCGGCGCCGGACGGCGAGCTGAATGATCTGGTCCTGGCAGCTGCTGCGGTCGCCGGGGTGGACCGGGTGTTCACCGTGGGCGGTGCCCAGGCCGTCGGGGCGCTCGCGTTCGGAACCGCCACCATCCCGGCGGTGGACAAGATCGTCGGCCCCGGCAACATCTTCGTCGCCGCGGCCAAGCGCGAGGTCTTCGGCACCGTGGGGATCGACATGATCGCCGGTCCGTCGGAGATCCTGGTGGTCTGCGATGGCGAGACCGACCCCGAGTGGATCGCGGCCGACCTGTTCTCGCAGGCGGAGCACGACGAACAGGCCCAGGCGATCCTGGTGTCCTGGGACCATGCCTTTCTCGATCGGGTGAACGAGGCGATGGACCGCCTGCTGGCGGACATGCCGCGGGCCGACATCATTCGCACGAGTCTGCAGGACCGCGGCGCGCTGATCGCCGCGCGCGACCTGGACGATGCCGTTGCGGTGGCCAACCGGGTCGCCCCCGAACACCTGGAGCTGTCGCTGGCCGACCCGCAGGCGGCGCTGGACGCCGGACTGCGGCACGCCGGCGCGGTGTTCATGGGCCGGCACACCTCCGAGGCCCTGGGCGACTACTGCGCCGGGCCCAACCACGTCCTGCCGACTTCGCGCACCGCCCGTTTCTCGTCCCCGCTGGGGGTCTACGACTTCCAGAAACGCTCCAGCATCATTCAGTGTTCGCCCGAAGGCGCGGCGCGGCTGGGTCGCACCGCTGCGGAGCTGGCCCATGGCGAGGGGCTGACCGCGCACGCACGCTCCGCGGAACTGCGGCGGGAATCGTGAGCGCGGGCCGCCACGACCGGCCGGAAGATCTGATGCGCCCGGAGGTCCTGGCGCAGCCGGCCTACGCGGTGGCGGACGCCACAGGGCTGCTCAAGCTGGACGCGATGGAGAACCCCTGGCCCTGGCCGGGCGAGCTGGAGGCCGCCTGGCTGGAAGCCCTGCGCGAGCCCGAGCTCAATCGCTACCCGGATGCCGCGGCCCGGGGGCTCGCGGCACGCCTGCGCGCGGCCGAGTCGGTGCCCGAGGGCGCCGGCCTGATGTTCGGGAACGGCTCCGACGAGTTGATCCAGATCCTGATCCAGGCGGTGGCCGGAAGCGGGCGGCCGGTGATCGCGCCGGAGCCCGGATTCGTGATGTACGGCGTGCTGGCGCGCGCGCTGGGCGTGCCCTTCCGGGGCGTATCCCTGCGGCCCGATTTCTCCCTGGACCTGGAGGCCCTGCTGGCAGCGATCCGCGAGGAGCAGCCGGCGATCGTGTTCCTGGCCCATCCCAACAATCCGACCGGCCGTCTGGAAGACCCCGCGACGGTGCAGACGGTGATCGAAGCCAATCCCGGCATCACGGTGGTGGACGAGGCCTACGCGCCGTTCGCGGGTCACAGCTTCATGCCACAGGCCGGGAGTACCGCGGGCCTGCTGGTGATGCGGACGGTATCCAAGCTCGGCCTGGCGGGTACCCGGCTGGGTTATCTGGCGGCGGAGCCTGCCTGGATCGATGCGCTGGACCGGCTGCGTCTGCCCTACAATATCAACACCCTGACGCAGCGCAGCGTCCGCTTTGCCCTCGATCACCGCGATGTGCTGGATGGTCAGGCGCGGGCGATCGTGGCCGAGCGCGAGCGTCTGCTGCAGGCCCTGGAGGCGCTGGGCGGGGTCACTTCGGTGGTGCCCTCGCAGGCGAATTTCGTGCTGTTCCGCGTGCACGAAGGGCAGGGGCCGGCGGTGTTCGCCGGGCTGCGCGAGCGCGGGGTGCTGATCAAGGACGTGGGTCGCGCGCATCCGCTGCTGGCCGACCACCTGCGGGTCACCGTGGGCCGCCCGGAGGACAACGACCGTTTCCTCGAGGCGCTGGAGGCCGCGCTGGGGCAGAGCTGAGGCCCCGAGGCCGCGGCACCCGGGAGAGGGTGGCGGCCGGCGTCAAATGGGGCGCTGGGCGACTTCCGCTGCCAGCTCGTGGCGGTCGCCGGCGCGCTCGATGCGGATGTCCAGTGATTCGCCCGGCGCCGTGCGGGCGATGATGTCGAGGGCATCGCGCGGCGATTCCACCCGGTCACCGTTGAGGTGAGTGATCACGTCCCCGGGCTCGATGCCGGCCTGTGCGGCGGGTCCTTCGCGCAGCACACCGGCGACCAGTACTCCCAGGGCATCGTCGACACCGAACGAACGGGCGAGGTCCGGGCTCAGGGACTGGACTTCGATCCCCAGCCAGCCGCGCGTTACATAGCCCTGTTCGATGATCTGGGTCATCACGTCACGGGCCAGATCCGCCGGGATGGCAAAGCCGATCCCGTGGGAACCGCCGGAGCGGGAAAAGATCGCGGTGTTGATCCCCACCAGCTCGCCGTGCGCATTGATCAGCGCCCCGCCCGAATTGCCGGGATTGATGGCGGCATCGGTCTGGATGAAATCCTCGAAGGTGTTGATGCCCAGACGGTTGCGGCCGGTGGCCGACACGATGCCCTGGGTCACGGTCTGGCCCACCCCGAAGGGATTGCCGATGGCGAGGACCACATCGCCCACCCGCAGATCGCTGGACCGGCCGAGGGGGGCGACCGGCGGCTCCTCGGTCTCCACCCGCAGCACCGCCAGGTCGGTGTCCGGATCGATCCCGATGATCTCCGCGGGCAGCGCCCGGCCATCGGGCAGGACCACCGCGATCGCCTCGGCTTCTTCGATCACGTGATGGTTGGTCAGTATGTGCCCCTGCCCGGTCATGATCACGCCCGAGCCCAGGCTGGATTCCTCGCGTTCGCCGGGCGGCGGGACCCGGCGGCCGAAGAATTCCTCCAGCAGCATGCCCGGGTCCGGCTCCACGGTGCGCGAGGCCATGATGTTCACCACGGCCGGGGCCGAGCGTTCCACGGCCGGCGCATAGGAAGCGGGCGCGGCTGTGGCATCCTCGGCCGGCGTTGCCACCCGGTCCACCGTCGTGCCGTCCTCGCCGGTACCGAGCCAGTCCGGGAAGAACACCGCGATCGCCACCGCGATCAGCACGCCGGTCGCCGCAGCTTGCAGGAAGAAGCGAGAAAAATTCACCATATGGGGCAGCTTAAGGAAACACTGGTCCATGTGCACGTGCGCGTTGGTGCCCCGGGTTTTCCGAGACAAGGCGCGTCGTGCAGCGGGTAGTGGTTCTTACCCGCAAGCGGCGCAACGCAGGATCGGGGAACCCGGGGCGCCAACCCCGAAGGGGCTCGGCCGCTTTTGCGCGCGCACGGCGTTGCGGCTTCCTTGTGCAGAATGACTGCACGGCGGTCGCCGCGCCTTGTTCGCACGCAAAAGCGTCTCGAGCGCGAACGTGCACATGGACCAGTGTTTCCTTAAGGAAACGCGGGTCCATGTGCACGCCCGCCCGCGCGGATCATGTGATCCTGGCACCCCCCAGTCCCAACCCCTTGCCCGGGTCGTCGGCCCGGCCGGAACCGGAGTCCCTCCCATGCATCGTGACGAGCTGCTTGCGGGCCTCGACGCCAAACTCGAGCCTGCCCGGTTTACCGATTACTGTCCCAATGGCCTGCAGGTCGAGGGCCGCGCCGAGGTACGCCACGTGGTCAGTGCCGTGACCGCCTCTGCTGCCACCATCGAGGCCGCCGCCGAGCGCGGCGCCGATGTCCTGCTGGTGCATCACGGCTATTTCTGGAAAGGCGAGCCGCAGGTCATCACCGGCATGAAGCAGCGACGCATCCGTCGCCTGCTGGAGAGCGGAATGAACCTCGTCGCCTACCATCTGCCCCTGGATGCCCATCCGGAGGTGGGCAACAACGCCTCCCTGGCACGCGACCTGGGGCTGGTGGCCGACGGTACGCTGCGCGACGACGGCGTGGGCCTGGTCGGCGCGCCGGACGAGCCGCTCTCGGCCCCGGGGCTTGCCAGCCGCATCGCCACCGCCCTCGGGCGCGAGCCCCTGCTGGTCACCGCCGGCGAACGCCCCGTGCGCCGGGTGGCCTGGTGCAGCGGGGGCGCCCAGTCATTGCTGCCCCGCGCCGCCGAGCTGGGCGCCGATGCCTACATCAGCGGCGAGATCTCCGAACAGACCACGCACGAGGCGCGCGAGCTGGGCGTGCACTACCTGGCCGCCGGCCACCACGCGACGGAGCGGGGCGGACCGCGGGCGCTGGGCGAATGGTGCGCGCGGACGTTCGACCTGACCCACGAATTCCTCGATCTCGACAACCCGGCCTGATACCCTGCGCCGCGGGCCGCAGCCGTCTGCTGCCGGCGGGCGCCCCGGATCCTGCGACGCCGCGACGATCCGCGTCGTACTTGACCTTATTAGCGTGTTCGGGAATTCTATTACGATTTTCCTGCCCGCCCGTCGGGTCCGAACAAGAGAGCCACAAGGCTCCTTCGAGCAGGCTGCGCCCGGCGGGTGCATCCTCGCATCACGCTTTCAACACGTTGTTTGGAGAGACAAACATGGCAAACCAAGGCGTAAATCGAGGCCGTCGCCGGTTCCTCGTCGCCGCGACTTCGGTCGTGGGCGGGGCCGGTGTGGCTGCAGTAGCCGCACCGATGCTGGCGTCCCTGCAGCCGAGTGCGCGCGCCCAGGCGGCCGGGGCTCCGGTCGAGGTCGCCCTCGGCGAGATCGAACCGGGCCAGCGCATCTCCGTCGAGTGGCGCGGCCAGCCCATCTGGGTGGTCCGGCGCACGGACGAGATGATCGAAGGGCTGTCCAAGATCACGGACCGTCTGCGCGACCCGCACTCCGAAGTCGAGGAGCAGCAGCCTCCTTACGCCCAGAACGAACACCGTTCGATCGATCCCGAATTCCTCGTCGTGATCGGCATCTGCACCCATCTGGGATGCTCGCCGAGCTATCGTCCGGAAATCGGTGATCCCGAGATGGGGGCCGCCTGGCAGGGCGGCTGGCTGTGCGGTTGCCACGGTTCCCGCTTCGACATGGCCGGACGCGTCTACTCCAACATGCCGGCGGCCACCAATCTCGTGATCCCGCCGTACAAGTACCTCACGGACGACGTGATCCTGGTGGGCGAAGACGACGAAGAAGGAGGGACCGTCTGATGGCCAGTAATCCGGACGAAAAGATCCAGGGCGGCTTCCTGGGCTGGGTGGACGCACGCTTCCCCCTGTCCCAGATGTGGAACGACCACCTGGCCAAGTATTACGCGCCGAAGAACTTCAACTTCTGGTATTTCTTCGGCTCGCTGGCCCTGCTGGTGCTGGTCATCCAGATCGTCACCGGCATCTTCCTCACCATGTTCTACAAGCCGGACGCGGAGCTCGCCTTCTCGTCCGTCGAGTACATCATGCGTGACGTGGAATGGGGCTGGCTCATCCGCTACATGCATTCCACCGGCGCCTCGATGTTCTTCGTCGTGGTCTATCTACACATGTTCCGGGCGCTCCTGTACGGCTCCTACAAGAAGCCGCGCGAGCTGATCTGGATCTTCGGCATGCTGATCTACGTCGTGCTGATGGCCGAGGCCTTCGCCGGCTATCTGCTGCCGTGGGGCCAGATGTCCTACTGGGGCGCGCAGGTGATCGTGAACCTGTTCCAGACCATCCCGTACATCGGGCCGGAACTGGTGACCTGGATTCGCGGTGACTTCCTGCTATCCGACGCGACGCTGAACCGCTTCTTCGCGCTGCACGTGGTGGCCCTTCCGCTGGTGCTGATCCTGCTGGTGGCCGCGCACATCATCGCGCTGCACGAGGTGGGTTCGAACAACCCCGACGGCGTCGAGATCAAGGCCCACAAGGACGAGAACGGCATTCCGAAGGACGGCATCCCGTTCCACCCGTACTACACGGTGAAGGACATCGTGGGCGTGGGCGTGTTCCTGATCGTCTTCTTTGCCATCGTGTTCTTCGCCCCCGAGGGTGGCGGCTACTTCCTGAAGCCGGACAACTTCATCCCGTCCGATCCGCTGGTGACCCCCGACCTGATCCCGCCGGTCTGGTACTTCACGTCGATGTACTCGGTGCTGCGCTCCGTGCCGGATCCGTTCCTGGGCGTGGTGGCCATGGGGGCCGCGGTGGTGATCCTGTTCGTCATCCCCTGGCTGGACCGGAACCCCGTCAAGTCGATGCGCTATCGCTCGTTCGCGGCCAAGTTCAACCTGGCGGTGTTCGTGGTTGCGTTCGTGATCCTCGGCTGGCTGGGCCTGCAGCAGGCCACCACCGCGGTGAGCGACATGAGCCTGCGCTTCGCTCAGGTGTACTTCCTGTTCTTCTTCCTGCTGTGGTTCCTGTCGCGGGAGCGTTCGGCCGGCTTCAGCATCCTGGCATTCCTGGTGCTGGTCGCGATCTACACGTTCTACGACGTGGTCCGCTTCGATCCGGACGAGGCCTCCCTGATCATGTGGGGCTGGCTCATCCCGACCGTTTATCTGTTCGTGACCATGGTGGCCCCCGTGTTCGCACGTGGTCTGGGCCGTGACCGTGCCGTTCCGCAAAGGGTGACTTCGTGATGAAAAAGCTGATTGCTGCAACCTTCGTGGGCCTCGCGGCCCTGTTCATGGGGCCGGCGGGTACCGCCGGCGCCAGCGAACTGATGTCGGCCAACGTGGACATCTCCAACCAGAACGCGCTGCAGCGGGGTGCCCGCCTGTTCGCGGACAACTGCATGGGATGCCACTCGACCAAGTACGAGCGTTACAACCGGGTCGGCAAGGGCATCGGCCTGACCGAAGAGCACATGGAAGAGCACTTCATCTTCGTCACCGACGAAGAGGGTGAGCCGGTAGGTGTCGGTTCGCTGATGGAGATCGCCATGGAAGACGACTATGCCGAAGAGGCCTTCGGCGTTGTCCCGCCGGATCTGACCCTGACCGCCCGCATCCACGGCGAGGACTGGCTGTATACCTTCCTCAAGTCGTTCTACCGTGACGAGTCCCGTCCGCTGGGCGCCAACAACACCATCTTCAGTAATGTCGGCATGCCGCATGTCCTGTGGCACAAGCAGGGCTGGCAGGAGCTGGTCGAGGACGAGGATGGCAACGAACGCCTGGAACTGGTCGAGAGCGGCAGCATGAGTCCGACCGAATACGATCGAGCGGTGCGCGACATCGTCACCTATCTGTCGTACATCGGCGAACCCGTGCAGCTGGAGCGCCAGCGGATCGGGGTCTTCGTGATGATCTTCCTCGCCTTCTTTACCGTGCTGGCGTACTTCTTGAAAAAGGAATACTGGAAGGACGTACACTAGGCGGGACGAGCCGTAGTCGGCGTGCCCCGGAAGACCGGGGTGCGCCGGCATCCTGTACCGTCGACCCGGCGGAACCCCATGCCGGGCTAGGGAGAATGCCATGGCGCTGGTCGCCAACCGCCGTTCCGTTATGACGCTGTTTTCTGCACACGACTGCGTGCGCTGTCACCGGGTGCGCATCATCCTCGCCGAGAAGGACATCGCGGTGGACGTGGTCAATCTCGGGCCCGACGACATGCCCGAAGATCTCTCCGACCTGAACCCGTACAACGAGGTCCCCACCCTGGTGGACCGGGATCTGGCCCTGTACGGGACCCATGTCATCACCGAGTATCTCGACGAACGCTTCCCGCATCCGCCACTGATGCCGGTGGATCCGGTCTCGCGCGCGGCCGCGCGTCTGGCGCTCTATCGCGTCGAGCGCGACTGGTACGAGGGACTGGACAACCTCGCGAAGGCTTCGGGTTCCGGGGTCAGCAAGGCCCGCAAGGTGCTCAAGGAGAGCTTCATCGCGTCCGGCGAGATCTTTGAACTCAAGCCGTACTTCCTGAGTGACGAGTTCAGTATCGTGGATGCGGCCATCGCCCCGGTCATCTGGCGGTTGCCGGCCGTGGGCATCGAACTGGAAAGCCTGCCGCAGGCGATCCAGGACTATGCCGAACGGGTGTGCCGGCGCGAATCCTTCTCCATCAGCCTGACCGAAGCCGAACGGGAGCTGCGGCTTTGACTTCTTCCCGCCCCTATCTGCTGCGTGCCCTGTGGGACTGGATCACCGACAACGGCATGACACCGCACCTGCTGGTGGATGCCACGGTCGACGGCACGGTCGTGCCGGACGCCTTCGTCGAGCAGGGCAAGATCACCCTGAATGTGGGCCCCACGGCCGTGCAGGGGCTGGAGCTGGGGGACGAGTACGTGTCGTTCTCGGCACGGTTCGCCGGCAGTCCGATGGATGTCTTCGTGCCGCAGACCGCGGTGATGGCGATCTACGCGCGCGAGAACGGTCAGGGGATGATGTTCGGCAGTGAGCCCGGGCCGGATCCGGACCCCGGTCCCGGAGACGGACCGCCGGATGACGGCGACGACGCGGGTGATGGCGGCGAGGGCGGCGACGAGGCGCCCCGGCGCAAGGGCGGCCCGTCCCTGACCGTGGTCAAGTAAGGACGCGCGTCACGGCGCGGGCGGCGCCTTCCCCGGATTGAGGATTCCGTCCGGATCGAACACCGCCCGCACCCCTTCCATCAGCGTCAGTGCGGCCGGATCCAGTTCGCGATCCACGAACGGTCGCTTGACCAGTCCCACACCATGTTCCCCCGACAGGCTGCCGTCGAGCGACAGGACGAGGCGGAACACTTCATCCAGACACACTTCGGCCCGTTGCATCTCTTCCGGATCGTCCGGATTGACCAGCAGATTCACGTGGATGTTGCCGTTGCCGGCGTGGCCGAAATTGACGATGCGGATGGCATGCCGCTCGGCCAGTTCCTCCAGGCCGCCGATCAGGGCGGGGATCCGCGATACCGGCACCACGACATCTTCGTTGATCTTCTTCGGGGCAATGGTCCGCAGCGCCGGTGACAGGGCCTTGCGTACCTGCCAGAGACGCTCCATTGCCTCCGGCGTGTCCGCGACATCCACGCTCAGGGCCCCTTCGGCGGCCGCCCCACGGATCCCGTCGGTCCGGGTCTCGATGATCTCGGCGGGACCGTCGGCCTCGATCATCAGGATGGCCCCGGCGTCTTCCGGCAGTTCTACCCCGCCATACCCGCGGATCATCCCGATCGCCGAGCGGTCCATGAACTCCAGCGCCGAAGGCGATTCCGCGCGCGCCATCAGTCTTGCGACTGCCCGGGCCGCCGCATCGATGCTCGGGTAGACCGCCTGCAGCAGGCGGGTACACTCCGGGCGCGGTGTCAGCTTGAGGGTCGCCTGGGTGATGATCCCCAGAGTTCCCTCCGAGCCGATCAGCAGGCGGGTGAGGTCGTAGCCGACCACACCCTTGGTGGTGCGTACGCCGGTGCGAAAGTGTTCCCCGGTGCCCGCGACGGCCTCCAGACCAAGCGTATTGTCGCGCGGCGTTCCGTACTTCACTGCGTGCGGCCCGGCCGAGTTGTAGGCGAGATTCCCTCCCAGGGTGCAATACGCGGCACTGGTCGGGTCGGGGGGCCAGAAGAAACCGTGTTCGCCTGCCGCGGCCTGAATCTCGGCGTTGGTGACCCCGGGTTCGGCAATCAGCCAGCGATTCGCGGGATCCACATCCACGATGCGGTTCATGCGCTCCAGGGACAGCACCAGTCCTCCGCGGTCGGGAACCGCCGCGCCGGTTGTGCCCGTGCCCCGGCCGCGCGCCACCAGCGGCGCCCCGAGGCGCCGGCACAGGCGGACGAGTTCGACGACGGTCTGACTGTCGCGGGCGAACGCCACGGCTTCGGGCGCGGCGTGCAGGCGCGAATTATCGGCGCCATAGGCCCAGCAGTCCGCCGGGTCCAGCAGGCGGTCCTCCGGCGACAGCAGGCGTTCGATCTCGCGCGCCAGATCGCTCATGAGTCGTCCGCCCGGATCGCGTCCACGATCCATTCCACGCCGCCATCACCGTCCAGCGCCACCACGTCGAAGCGCGCCGGGCCGTTCCAGTCTTCCTCCAGCATCCAGGTTTCCGCCATGCGCACCAGCTTGCGGCGCTTGCGCCGGTCGACGCTCTCCAGTCCGCCTCCGTAATCCTGATTGCTGCGCATGCGGACCTCGACAAAGACCACGGTGTCCCCCTCGCGCAGAATCAGATCCAGCTCGCCCCAGGGACGCCGGACATTGCTGGCCACGAGGCGCAGCCCGCGATCCTGGAGATAGCGCGCGGCGCGTTGTTCGGCCTGCTGGCCGGATTTTCCCGGACGGAACATCAGTCGGAGGGAGTTCCGGCATCCAGCCGCCGGGGTTCACCACGGACGAACCGCGCCCAGGCCGGCGTCCGCTGCCAGTCACCGGTCAACGGGTTGAGTTGCCACTCGCCGGCGGTACCGACGAGCGTTGTATGCGGGGCCGCGTAGCTTGTATCGGCGCGTACGGCCAGGCGCCGGGCGTCCATGCCCAGGGCATAGAAGCGCGGCAGCCCGGATTGTTCCCGCAGCGGCTCGGCTCCGGTGTTCCCCAGCGCGGCGATTTCAGTGAACAGCCCGGGCGCATCCGGGAACGCGATCCCGTTGAGATCGCGGTCGCGCGAGGCGTCGGGGCGACCGGGATAGACATGTGGTGTGGACATCATCGGCAGGCGTGAGGCCTGGTGGAAGTGCAGATGCGGCGCGATGCGGCGTACGTCGGCAGCGCTTCCCGCGACGAAGATGTAACCGACATCGGCGCGGATCTGCGGGTCGCCTTCGAGGCCGAGTCCGAGGCGGCGGGACACCGACGCAATGCGCTCGCGACTGCGATCAATACCGACGTGGGCGGCGATGCGGTCGTTGAGGTCCCCGGCACGGGTGTCCACTCGCGCCACCTCCCGTGGGGGTGCCCCGTGTTCCTCGGCGGCCAGTGACCATGCGGATGCCAGGCGATCACCGAAGGCCCCCTCGGCGATGATGCCGAGGCCGGCGCCCCAGCCGGTGCGAGCCGCGCGGTCGGCCACGGCGCGGGCGTCGGCCTCGGGATCCAGCGCCAGTGTGGTTACGCCGCGCGGCAGGGCGTTGGCGGTGCGGTTGAGGAGCACGCCGGGGCGATGATCCTCGAGGTCGGCGACCGCGGCGACGGCATCGCGCTGCAGCGGGCCGATAATGTGATCGGCACCTTCGAGTACTGCATCGCGATAAAGGGCAACGGCCTGGCGTGGATCGCCGCGGGTATCGCGCACCCGCAGCTGCCCCTGGCCGTCGGCGTAATGAGCCCGGGTGATGCCGTCGAGAACCGCCTCCCCCAGGTCGGCCAGATTGCCCGACAATGGCAGCAGGACCACCGCATCTCCGGCCGGGTCCGCGCTGGCGGGTGACGCCGCGAGCAGCTCCGGGAGGTGGCTGTTCGCGGGATGCCGGGGGAAGGCTTGCTGCCAGCGTCGGGCAAACGTTTCCGCTGCAGCGGCATCGTCCGCCCGGCCCAGTCCCCCAAACAGTTCGTGCCAGCCATCGGCCCCGACGATGTTCTCGCGCCCGAGTCGTTCCCGCTGGGTCGGGCGCAGGGCGGCCATCAGGCCCCAGATCCGCTCATGGTTGGCGGTCTGCAGATCGGGTTCCAGGGTCAGCAGCGAATCCAGCCGAAATCGCACATTCAGGGCCTGATACCATTGCTGTTCCCATTCCAGCAGCCGGGCATGCAGCTCCATACCGCGCCGATGGAATTCCGGGGTGCGTGTCGGATCGTCCGGATCGTCAGCCCCCAGGCGCTCGGCCGCGAGGTCGGCCTCCCCACGGTGCCAGGCCAGCCAGCCGCCGCGCACGCGGTCGGCAAGCGGGCGTGGCTCCGCGTCGGGCAGGCGGTTCCAGGCCGCCTCCGCGCGTTCCAGCAGCGGTTCCGGGACCGGGTCCAGTGCCAGCACCGCGTCGACCGCGGCCCGCAATTCCTGCGGCTCGGCCTGCTCGTCCGGCAACGCCTCGATTCGCTCGAGCCGATGCTCGGCCAGCGGCTCCGGGGCCAGCTCGATCTCGGCCGGGATTTCGGGGTCCGGGTCCGGTGTCGGCGCGGGATCCGGTTGCGGTGCAGCGCAGGCGGCCATCAGGCCGGCCGCCAGCAGTACCATGAGCGGGCGCGTCAGGCCCGGGCCCGGCACGGAGCGGTGTAGCGGGCGGAAGGGGAGCGGGAGTCGGTTCACGGCAGACATCGGATTGGCGATAAGGAGTCAGTATTGGAAGCGCGCGAAACAGTGTCAACGCAGGGCGGAACCCTGTGGGTGGTGGCCACCCCGATCGGCAATCGGGCCGATCTGGGACAGCGCGCCCGGGATGTATTGTCGCATGTCTCGCGCATCGCGGCGGAGGATACGCGTCACAGCCGCGCGCTGCTGGCGCCGCTGGGCATCGACACGCCGCTGGTCAGTCTGCACGAACACAATGAAGAACAGCGCGTCGCGGGGCTGCTCGCGCAGCTGGCCGCGGGCGAAGATGTGGCGCTGATCTCGGATGCGGGCACCCCGCTGGTGTCGGACCCCGGGTTTCGCCTGGTCCGCGGGGCCCGCGAAGCCGGCCATGCCCTGCGCGCGGTGCCCGGCCCGAGCGCCCCCCTGGCCGCGCTGGCGGTCTCGGGGATGCCGAGCGACCGGTTCTGTTTTGAGGGCTTCCTGCCGCACGCCGCGGGTGCGCGCGAAAGACGCCTGGCCGAACTGCTGGCGCGTCCGCAGACCGGCATCGTGTTCGAGTCCGCGCATCGCATCCTTGCGGCGGCCCGGGAGCTGGCCGCGCAGGCGCCGGACCGCTCCGTGTTCCTCGGGCGCGAGCTGACCAAGCAATACGAGGAACATTATTACGGTCCGGCCGGCTGCCTGCCCGAATGGCTGGAGGTGGATGCCTGGCGCACCCGCGGCGAATTCGTGCTGGTGCTGGCCCCGGCGCCGACCGTCGACGAAGACGGCGACGCGCTGTCCGGTGAACATGAACGGCTGCTGGCCGGCCTGGTCGCCGAGCTTCCCGTCAAGCGGGCCGCGCGCCTGCTGGCCGATGCCACCGGGCTGCCGCGCAACCGGCTCTACGCCCGCGCGCTGGAACTGCAGCAGGCGGACCGCGAAGAGGGCGACGGTCCCGCCTGACTGCCCCGGATATCCTTGCATCGGGAGCAGGGCGCGGGTAAAAGGGGAACGGGAGTCGGCCGGACGGTCGCTGCGCCTGCGTGGCGTGGAGGAAAGTCCGGGCTCCGCAGGGCAGGACGCCAGGTAACACCTGGGCGGCGCAAGCCGACGGAAAGTGCCGCAGAAAACATACCGCCGATGGCCCGGCTCGTTCGGGCACAGGCAAGGGTGAAATGGTGCGGTAAGAGCGCACCGCACGGCTGGTAACAGTCCGTGGCACGGCAAACCCCGTCCGGAGCAAGGCCAAATAGGGGTGCATGGTGTGGCCCGCATCGCACCCGGGTAGGCTGCTCGAGGCGTCCGGTGACGGACGTCCCAGATGAATGACTGTCCACGACAGAACCCGGCTTACAGGCCGGCTCCCACTTTTTCCCACCATTGTCCCCGCGTGTCTCGCGCGTCCCGGCCGGGCGCTCGCGAAATCATCAAGTAATTTCTCAAGAGTGATCGCCAGGCTTCTGGTTTTGAACGGTCCGCTCCCGTCCTCTCCCGTCGCATTGACGGGGTTCCGTAAGTCTCTGTGATGCAAGGCTTATTTTTCTCGTGCAAGCCCGTTTTTCCTTGACCCTCAACAGGGGTGTACCTATAGTGGGTTCAAGTGGGGAAAAGTGGGAGAAGGTGGGATTCCACCGCCAGCGGCCATGTTTCGAGGCGTCAGTCAGCTCAATCTGGATGCGAAAGGACGCCTGGCCATGCCGGCGCGTTATCGCGATGAGCTCGTGGCGTCCTGCGACGGCCAGCTGGTGGTTACGGTTCACCCGGATCGCTGTCTTCTGGTGTATCCGCGTCCGGAATGGGAGCGGGTCGAGCAGAACCTGATGTCGCGCCCCAACCTGAAGCCGGCCGTGGTCCGCCTGCAGCGCCTGCTGGTCGGGCATGCCTCCGACTGCGAGCTGGACGGCAACGGGCGCCTGTTGCTGCCGCAGCCGCTGCGCAAGTTTGCCGGCATGGACAAGCAGGTGGCCCTGCTGGGTCAGGGCAAGAAGTTCGAGATCTGGGATCAGGCGACCTGGGATCAGCGCTGCGAGGAGATGTTCGAGGATGGCATCGATACCGAAGAACTCGAGTCGATCTCGCTGTGATGCAGGAATCGCAACAGGCCCATGTCCCGGTCCTGCTGGACGCCGTGCTCGAGGGGCTGGCGGTGCGCGCTGACGGCTTCTACGTGGACGGTACCTTCGGACGGGGCGGCCACAGCCGCGCCTTGCTCGACCGTCTGGGGCCGGACGGTCGCCTGCTGGCGATGGACCGGGATCCCGAGGCGGCCGAGGCCGCCTCTTCGTTTCTGGGGGATCCGCGCTTCGCGTTCGAGTCCGCGCCGTTCTCGTCCATGGCCGAGGTGCTGCGGCAGCGCTACCCCGATCGCCGGCCGGATGGCGTGTTCCTCGATCTCGGGGTGTCATCGCCGCAGCTGGACGATGCCGCGCGCGGTTTCAGTTTCCAGCATGACGGCCCGCTGGACATGCGCATGGACCCGTCGTCCGGCGAAAGCGCGGCCGACTGGCTGGCGCGCGCCGAGGAAAAGGAGATCGCGGACGTGATCTACCAGTACGGCGAGGAGCGTTTCTCGCGGCGCATCGCTCGCGCGATCGTGCGCGCCCGTGCCGAAGGTCCGATTACCCGCACGGCGCGCCTGGCGGAACTGGTGCGTGCCGCGGTGCCGCGCCGCGAGCCCGGCAAGCACCCCGCGACGCGCACCTTCCAGGCCCTGCGCATCCACGTGAACGCCGAGCTGCGCGAGCTGGAGACGTGGCTGGAAACCATCCCCGAGGTCCTGCCGGCCGGGGCGCGCCTGGTGGTGATTGCCTTCCACTCGCTGGAAGATCGCATGGTCAAGCGGGCCTTCCGCGGGGACCGTGACGATGCCCCCCGCATCCCGCGCGGGCTGCCGGTCATGCCGGAGGCGGCACCGCGCCCGTTGCGCCCGCTGGGCAAGCCGGTGCGGGCGGATGCCGGGGAACAGCAACGCAATCCGCGGGCACGTTCGGCCGTGCTGCGCGTGGCGGAGCGCAACTGATGGTCTGGCGCGGGCTCGCGATCGTCGCGCTGTCGGTGGGCGCGTTTGCGTCGGCGATTGGCGTGGTGGTGGCGCGCCACGAGGCGCGTCAGGCGTTCGTTGAGCAGCAGGCCGTGCTGGCCGAGCGCGACCGGCTCAACCTGGAATGGACCCGGCTGCAGATCGAGCAGTCCACCTGGGCGACGCCCGGGCGTATCGAGCGTCATGCGCGCGAGGAGCTGGGCATGTTGCGCCCCGATGCGGATCGCCTCGTGGTGATCGGGAGGGACGCATGGGCGCGCTGAAACGCGAAATCTCGATGGGCCGTCTGCGGGCGCTGGTGGTCCTGCTGGTCCTGATGCTGATCGCGCTGGTGTTGCGCGCCGCCGATCTGCAGATGTTCAAGAGCGAGTTCCTGTCCGCCCAGGGCGAGGCGCGCCAGGTGCGCACGCTGACCGAGACCGCCCACCGCGGTGCGATTACCGATCGCCACGGCGAACCGCTGGCGATCTCGGCACCGGTGCAGACCGCGTGGGCGCATCCGGGGGCGCTGCTGGAGGCGCGCGAACGCTGGGGCGAGCTGGCCGCGGCCCTGGACATGGACCGCGAGACCCTGGCGGAGCGCATCGAAAATCGCGCCGACCGCGAGTTCGTCTATCTGCGTCGGCACATGCTGCCGGCCCGGGCCGAAGCGGTGGCCTCCCTGCGCGTCCCCGGGGTGTCCCTGACGCGCGAGTTTCGCCGTTACTATCCGCATGGTGAGGCGGTCGCGCATGTGCTGGGTTACACCGACATCGACGACCAGGGCCAGGAAGGGGTCGAGCTCGCGTTCGACTACTGGCTCTCCGGGCAGCCGGGCGCCAAGCGGGTACTGCGCGACCGGCATGGTCGTACCATCCGCGACGTCGCCAGCATCCGTCCGGCGCGCGAAGGCAACCCCCTGCGGCTGACGCTGGACGCACGGCTGCAGTTCCTGGCCTACCGCGAACTCAAGGCCGCGGTGCAGCGCCACGACGCGCGCGGCGGATCGGCCGTGCTGCTGGATGCGCGCAGCGGCGACATCCTCGCGATGGTCAATCAGCCCGGTTTCAACCCCAACAATCGCAGTTCGATCCGCTCCGATCGCGCTCGCAACCGGGCGGTCGTGGACGCGTTCGAACCCGGCTCGGTCATCAAGCCGTTTACCGTCGCGGCGGCCCTGGATGCCGATGCGGTCGACCCTCACGTGACCCTGGACACCGCGCCCGGCACGATGCAGGTGGGACGTCTGACGGTCCGTGATCTGCGCGACTACGGCACCATCGACCTGACCACGCTGATCGCGCGGTCCTCCAACGTGGGCGCAACGCGTCTTGCCCTGGACACCGATCCGGCCGATTTCTGGCAGACGCTGCACCGCGCCGGTTTCGGGCAGGCAACCGGCCTGCATTTTCCGGGCGAGGCGCGTGGCACCCTGCGCGACTTCACCGCCTGGCGCGAGGTCGAGCAGGCCACGCTCGGCTACGGTTACGGGCTCGCGGTCACGCCGCTGCAGCTGGCTGCCGGGTACACGGCCTTTGCCAATGACGGACGTCGCCTGCCGGTGCGCCTGGTCGAGACCGCCGATGATGCCCGCGAGCCGCAACGGGTGATGAGCGCGGACACCGCCGGACGCCTGCGCGCGATGATGGAACATACCGTGGGCAGCGAGGGCACCGCGCGCCAGGCCGTGATCGACGGATATCGGGTCGCCGGCAAGACCGGCACCGCGCGCAAGGCGGTGCGCGGCGGTTATGCCGAGGACCGTTACTACTCCAGTTTCGTCGGTCTGGTCCCGGCATCCGAGCCACGGTTCGTGATGGCGGTGGTGGTGGACGAACCCGCCGACGTGCATTACGGCGGGGCGGTCGCGGCGCCGGTGTTCCGCGAGGTCACCGCCTCGGCCCTGCGCATGTACAACGTGCGCCCGGACGCGATGCCCGAGATCCCGATGCAGCTCGCCACCGGCGAGGAGGCGCAGCCATGACCGCCGCGGCGACCGATCCACGGGTGGCCGGGGTGGATCTGCACGCGCAGTTCCCCGAGGCCCTGGAGGGCCACGGCCCGCTGGTCGTGACCGACCTTGTGCAGGACAGCCGCGCGGTGACCCCGGGCGCCGGGTTCGTGGCTCTCCGGGGAACCCGCGAGCACGGTCTGGCCCACGCCGAGGATGCCGCGGCGCGCGGCGCCGGCGTGATCCTGTGGGACGAGGCCGATGCGGGGCCCCCCGCCGGCTCGCCCGGGGTGCCCGGCGTTCATGTGCCGGGGCTGCGTGCCCTGTTGCCGGTCATGGCGCAGCGGGTATTCGGCGCCTGGCCGGAGGCCGCACCGATCGTCGCGGTGACCGGCACCGACGGCAAGACATCGGTGACGCATCTGATTGCAGCGGCACTCGAACGTCTGGGTACCCCGACCGGACTGGTTGGCACCCTGGGCGTCGGGCGTCCGGGGCAGCTGCGCCCGGCCGGGCACACGACCCCGGGCGTGCTCGAGCTCCATCGGCATCTGGCCGGGCTGGCGCGCGAAGGCTGCGAAGCCGCGGCGCTGGAGGCCTCTTCGCACGGGCTCGTCCAGGGGCGTCTGGACGGGGTTCCGGTGCGTGTCGCGGTGCTGACCCGCCTGGGCACGGATCATCTGGATTTCCATGGCAGTCAGGCCGCGTATGCCGAGGCCAAGGCCATGCTGTTCGACCGCCCGGGACTGCGCACGCGGGTGATCAACGCCGATGACGAGCTCGGTCACGAGCTTCTGCGCCGTCCGGTGCCCGAGGGCATCACCGACATCACCTGGGGTCTGGGGTCTTCCGCAGCGATGGCGCGTGCCGAGGCGATCCAGGCCGGCCCGGAGGGACTGCACTTCGTGCTCGTTGCCGACGGGCGGCGCGTGCCGGTGCGGTCGCGGCTGTACGGATGGTTTCAGGTCGAGAACCTGCTGGCCACTCTGGCCGCCCTGCATGCCCTCGGACATGCCTGGGAGGCCGCCGCGGACGCGGTGGCCGAGCTGCCCGGGGTCCCCGGGCGCATGGAGCGTCACGATCTGCCGGGCGGAGCCCAGCTGGTGGTCGATTACGCCCACACCGCGCAGGCCCTGGAGGCCGCATTGAGTGCGTTGCGTCCGCATGTGCGTGGCCGCCTGTTGGTGGTCTTCGGCTGCGGCGGCGATCGCGACCGGGGCAAGCGTCCGGCGATGGGGCGCGTGGCCATGCGTGCCGCGGACCGGGTGATCGTGACCGATGACAATCCGCGCCACGAGGATGCGGCGGCCATCCGTCACGCCGTGCTCCAGGGCTGTGACGATCCCGCGCGCTGCCGCGAGATGGGCGATCGCGAAGCCGCGGTGCGTACCGCGGTCGCCGATGCCGGGCCGGGCGACATCGTGCTGCTGGCGGGCAAGGGGCACGAAACCACCCAGCAGATCGGTGACCGGTTTCATCCATTCAGTGATCGCGAGCTGGCGGCCCGGCTGGCGCGCGAGGGGATTTTCGGGGAGGGGGAGCGATGATCCGGATGACGGCCGGAGAACTGGCGACCGCCGTGGGCGGGCGCCTGCAGGGGGACGCCGGGGTGGCATTCACCGGCGTGTTCAGCGACACGCGTACCCCGCGTGAAGGCGGGCTGTTCGTCGCCCTGCGCGGTCCGAACTTTGATGCCCATGACCATCTGCACGCCGACTTGCCGGCACCGGTGCTGCTGGTTCGCCGCGCACGCGAAGACCTGCCGCAGACCCAGGTGGTGGTGCCCGACACCGGCGAGGCCCTGGGGCGACTGGCCGCGACCTGGCGCAGGCGGTGCCATGCGCGGGTGATCGCGCTGACCGGCTCCAACGGCAAGACCACCACCCGCGAGATGCTGCGCTCGATCCTCGCGCGCATGGGGCGGGTGCATGCCAGCGAAGGCAACCTGAACAACGAGATCGGGACACCGCTGACCCTGCTGGCGATGCCGGAGGATACCGATTTCGCGGTGATCGAACTGGGTGCCAACCACGCCGGCGAGATCGGCCGCATGGCCGCCTGGACCCAGCCGCACGTCGCTATGATCACCAACGCCGGTCATGCCCACCTCGAAGGTTTCGGCAGCCTGGAAGGCGTGGCGCACGCGAAGGCCGAGATCTATTCGGGGCTGCCGGCCCAGGGCGGAACCGCAGTGGTGAATCTGGACGACCCGTTTGCCGACTACTGGCTCTCGCTCAACGAGCACCATCATCTGCAGCGCTTCTCCCTCGAGGGGGGCGGCGAGGTCGAGGGCGTGTGGGTCGCCCCGGATCGCCTGCGCCTCACGATCCTCGGGGCCAGCCGCGAGATCCGCCTTGCCGGTCCCGGCCGCCATGTCGCGGCGAATGCCGTGGCGGCCGCTGCCGCCGCCAATGCCGCGGGCGCCGCGATCGACATCATTGCGCAGGGACTGGGCGACTGGCGCCCGGTCGCCGGTCGCCTGCAGGCACTGCAGCACGCCGGCGGTGCCCGCATCTGGGACGACAGCTACAACGCCAACCCCGATTCCCTGCGGGCCGGCCTGGAGGTGCTGGCGGCGGTGCCCGGTCGGCGCATCCTGGTGCTGGGGGAAATGGGCGAGCTGGGCGGCGATGCCGCGGCCCTGCACGCGGCCACCGGGCAGGAGGCCCGCGCAATGGGGATCGATTTCTGCCTGGCGCTCGGCGAGCTGGGCCGCGAAACCGCCGATGCCTTCGGCGAGCAGGGCGAGTGGTTCCCCGATCATGCCGCACTGGTCGCGCGGCTGCAGGGGTTGCTGGACGAGCGAACCACCGTGCTGGTCAAGGGTTCGCGCAGCCAGCACATGGAATCCATCGTGGAGGCGCTGGACGCGCAGCCCGTGAATCCGGAGGCGGCGGATGCTGTTCGCACTGACTGAATATCTCGCCCAGTTCCATTCCGGGTTCACGGTCTTCCAGTACCTGACCCTGCGCGCCATCCTCGGGGTGGTGACGGCGCTGGCGATCGCGCTCCTGATCGGTCCCTCGGTGATTCGCCGTCTGACCCTGGGCAAGGTGGGTCAGAACATCCGCGAGGACGGCCCCGAATCGCACCTGAGCAAGGCCGGCACGCCCACCATGGGCGGTGCGCTGATCCTGGTGGCCGTGGCGGTGGCCACCCTGCTGTGGAGCGACCTGACGAATCGTTTCGTCTGGATCGTGCTGCTGACCACGCTGGCCTTCGGCGCCGTCGGCGGCTGGGATGACTACCTCAAGCTGCGTTACGGCAACAGCCAGGGGCTGTCGGCCCGATCCAAGCTGCTGTGGCAGACCCTGTTCGCCCTGGTGGCCGCCGGGGTGATCATGCTCACGGCCCAGGATCCGGTGGAAACCACCTTTTATCTGCCGGTGTTCAAGGACATCGAGTTCAGTCTGGGCTGGCTGTTCATCCCGCTGGTGTGGCTGGTGGTGGTCGGCTCGTCCAATGCGGTCAACCTGACCGACGGGCTCGACGGCCTGGCCATCATGCCGGCGGTGCTGGTCGCCGGCGCGCTGGGCATCTTCGCCTATGCCGCGGGCCACGCGGTGTTCGCCGACTATCTCGGCATTCCCGCGGTCCCCGGGGTTGGCGAGGTGGGCATCTTCGCCGCCTCGCTGGTGGGGGCGGGGCTCGGGTTCCTGTGGTTCAACACCTATCCCGCGCAGGTGTTCATGGGCGATGTCGGGGCCCTCGCCCTGGGCGCGGCGCTGGGGATGATGGCGATCTTGACCCGCCAGGAGATCGTGCTGCTGATCATGGGCGGCGTGTTCGTGCTGGAGACCGTCTCGGTCATGCTGCAGGTCGCCTCGTTCAAGCTGACCGGACGGCGGATGTTCCGCATGGCGCCGCTGCATCACCACTTCGAACTCAAGGGCTGGCCGGAGCCGCGCGTGATCGTGCGTTTCTGGATCCTGACCGTGGTGTTCGTCCTCATCGGTCTGGCGACCCTGAAGGTGCGCTGATGGAACGGGTGCGAAGCGACAACCTGATCGTCGGGCTGGGCGCCACCGGGCAGTCGGTGGCGCGCTACCTGCTCGCGCGCGGGATGTCGTTCGCGGTCACCGATACCCGTCGCGAGCCGCCGGCCTGTGCCGATCCCGAACTGGCGCGGATCCTGAACGAGCGTTGGGTCGGCCCGCTGGACGGCCTGGATGCGAGCGGGGTGCGTCGCCTGATCGTCTCGCCCGGGGTGGCCCTGGAACACCCGGTGATCGCCGCCGCCAGTGAGGCCGGTGCCGAAGTCACCGGCGACATCGACCTGTTTGCCCGCGAGGCCGGAGCCCCGGTGATCGCGATCACCGGTTCCAACGGCAAGAGCACCGTGACCGCGCTGGCCGGCGAACTGCTGGATGCGGCCGGCTACGCGGTGGCGGTGGGGGGCAACTACGGGACCCCGGCGCTGGACCTGCTGGAACGCGACCCGGAGGTGTTCGTGCTGGAGCTGTCCAGCTTCCAGCTGGAACGGTGTCACGATCTGGCGCCCGCTGCAGCGGTGGTGCTCAACCTGTCGCCGGATCACCTCGATCGCTATCCCGACATGGCCGCCTATCTGCGCGCCAAGCAGCGGGTGTTCCGCGGCGCGCGGCGCGGACTGCTCAATCGTGACGACCCGATGGTGGCGGAACTGACCACACCGCCGGGCATGGCACGCGAGACCTTCGGTCTGGGCGTGCCGGCGGCGGACGCCGACTGGGGCGTTTGTGTCGGCGGCCACGGGGAGGGACCGCACCTGTGTCGTGGCGGCCAGGCCCTGCTGGAGACCGCGCGCCTGCGCATGCGTGGCCAGCACAACTGGGCCAACGCCCTGGCCGCACTGGGCCTGGTCTGGCCGTGGCTGGACTCGGCCGGGCGCCGGGCGCGGGCCCTGGCGGCGCTGGCCGATTTCCCGGGGCTGCCGCATCGCTCGCAGTGGATCGCCTCGGTCGACGGCGTGGACTGGATCAACGATTCCAAGGGCACCAACCTCGGTGCCACCCTGGCCGCATTGCGCGGCACGCCCGGGCCGCTGGTTCTGATCGCCGGTGGCCAGGCCAAGGGGCAGGATTTCGCCCCGCTGGCCGATCAGCTGGCCGGCAAGGTGCGCGGCGCAGTGCTGCTGGGAGAGGACGCACCGTTGATCGCGCGTGCCCTCGCCCCGGTGGTGCCGGTGCAGCGGGTCGACGACATGGATGCGGCGGTGGCGCATGCCGCGGAATGGGCGCAGCCGGGTGACACCGTGTTGCTGTCGCCCGCCTGCGCCAGCCTGGACATGTATCCGGACTATCGCGCCCGGGGTGACGCCTTCGCCCGGGCCGTGCGGGAGCTGGCCGCATGAGCGCCCCGGTCAGCCAGCCGACTTCGCCCATGGTCCGGCGCCTGCAGCAGGAGGTGGACCTGCCGCTGCTGGCGCTGACCGCGGCGCTGGTGGCGCTGGGGCTGGTGATGGTCGCTTCGGCCTCCATGGAGATGGGTGCGCGTGATTTCGGCAATGCCTGGCACTTTCTGCAGCGCCAGGTGCTGTTTGCCGCCCTGGGTACGATGGCCGCGGTGGCGGCATGGAACGTGCCGCTGGCGCGCTGGGAACGCGCCGGCCCGTGGCTGCTGGCGCTGTTCCTGCTGATCCTGGTGGTGGTCCTGCTGCCCGGCGTCGGACGCACGGTCAACGGGGCAACCCGCTGGATTCCGCTGGGAGCGTTCAACCTGCAGGTGGCCGAGCTGGCCAAGTTGCTGGTGGTGATGTACCTGGCGGGCTACATCGTGCGCCATTACTCCACCCTGCGCCTGCAGCTGGCCGGGTTCGTGCGTCCGCTGGTGGTGCTGGGGGCCGGTACCGTCCTGCTGTTGCTGCAGCCGGATTTCGGCGGGGCCGCGATCATGCTGGCGATCGGCATGGGCATGCTGTTCCTCGCCGGCGCCCGCCTGTCGCAGTTCCTCGCGCTGGGGGGCACGATCGCGGCGGGCATGGCGGTCGCCGCGGTTGCGGCGCCTTACCGCATGGCTCGCCTGACGGCCTTCCTGGACCCGTGGCAGGACCCGTTCGCGAGCGGTTTTCAGCTGACCCAGTCGCTGATCGCGATCGGCTCCGGCGGGGTGACCGGGTCGGGGCTGGGCGGCAGCGTGCAGAAGCTGTTCTACCTGCCGGAGGCACACAACGATTTCCTGTTCGCGGTGTTCGCCGAGGAGTTCGGTTTCTTCGGTGTGCTGGTGCTGATCGCACTGTTCGCAGGGCTGGTCTGGCGCTGCCTGCGCATCGGCCTGGAGGCCCAGCGCAGCGGTCATGCCTTCGGTGCCCATCTGAGCTTTGGCGTGGCGATCTGGCTGGGCCTGCAGGCGGCCCTGAACATGGGCGTGAACATGGGGCTGCTGCCGACCAAGGGGATGACGCTGCCGTTTTTGTCCTACGGCGGCAGTTCGCTGATCGTCAGTCTGATTGCGGTCGGTCTGGTATTGCGGGTGGCCCGCGAGGCGCGGACCCCGGCACCGGCCCCGGTGCCTCGCCGGCGTTCGCGCACCGCCCGGCAGAGCGGAGGTGCGGCATGACGGCCCCGCGCGTGCTGATCATGGCCGGCGGTACCGGCGGCCATGTCTTCCCCGGGCTGGCGGTGGCCGAGGCCCTGCGCGAGCGCGGGGTCGAGGTGGTCTGGCTGGGGACTCGTGCGGGCGTGGAGGCGCGCCTGGTGCCGCAGGCCGGGATTGACCTGCACACCCTCCCGATCGCCGGTATTCGCGGCAAGGGGCTGTTCGGCCTGGCCTTCGCCCCCTGGCGCCTGGGGCTGTCGCTGTGGGCGGCCCTGGTGCTGCTCCGGCGCATCCGCCCGCAGGCGGTGATCGGTTTCGGCGGGTTTGCCGCCGGACCCGGCGGGCTGATGGCCGCGGCCCTGGGACGCCCTCTGGTGATTCACGAACAGAATGCGGTGGCCGGCCTGACCAACCGCTGGCTGGCGAAGGTCGCCGACCGCGTGTACGCCGGTTTCGACGGTGCCTTCCCGCACGGTGTGCGCGCCACGCGGGTTGGCAATCCCGTGCGCTCCGCGATCGCGGCCCTGCCTGCGCCGGGCGAGCGCTACGCCGCACGCAGCGGGCCGCTCAATGTGCTGGTCCTGGGGGGCAGCCTGGGCGCGCGTTCGCTGAATCACGCGGTGCCCGCCGCGCTCGGCCTGCTGCCGTCGGAGCAGCGCCCGCAGGTTCTGCACCAGGCCGGCTCGCGCACCCTGGAAGAAGCCCGCGCGGCGTATGCCGAAGCCGGGGTGGAAGCCACGGTCACCGAGTTCATCGCGGACATGGAGGCGGCCTGGGCCGAGGCGGATCTGGTGATCTGTCGCGCCGGGGCGCTGACCGTGGCCGAGGTGGCGGCCGCCGGTGTGGCCGCGGTGTTCGTGCCGTATCCGCATGCGGTGGACGATCACCAGTACGCGAATGCTCAGGCCCTGGTGGACGCCGGGGCGGCCTGGCGTTTCCGCGATGCCGAGCTGGAGCCGCAGGCGCTGGCGCAGCTGCTGGGCTCGCTGGACCGCGAGACCCTGCGCGACCGTGCCGAACGCGCGCGGGCGCTGGCCTGCCCCGACAGTGCCGCGCGCCTCGCCGATGTCTGTGTGGAACTGGCGGGGCCGGGCCCCGCGGGGGAGGGATCATGAGCCACGCGCGCCTGCCGGAACATGCGATGCGCCGCATCCGCCGGATCCACTGCGTGGGGATCGGCGGCTCCGGGATGAGCGGCATCGCCGAGGTGCTGCATCAGCTGGGTTATCGGGTCTCGGGTTCGGACCTGGGGCGGTCGCCGATGATCGACCGCCTGGTGGAGATGGGCGTGCGCGTGGTCGGCGAGCACCGGCCGGAGAACGTGGCCGAGGCCGATGTGCTGGTGGTGTCTTCGGCCATCGATCCGTCCAATCCCGAGGTCGCCGCGGCGCGCGAGCGCGGTATCCCGATCGTGCGGCGTGCCGAGATGCTGGCGGAACTGATGCGTTTCCGCTTCGGGATTGCGGTCGCCGGGACCCATGGCAAGACCACCACGACCAGTCTGGTGGCCAGCGTGCTGGCGGAGGCGGGGATGGATCCGACCTTCGTGATCGGCGGCCGACTCAATTCCACCGCCAGCCACTCGAGCCTGGGCGCCGGTGACTACCTGGTGGCAGAGGCGGACGAGAGCGATGCCTCGTTCCTGCATCTGCAGCCGCTGCTCGCGATCGTGACCAACATCGATGCCGATCACCTGGGGACCTATGGCAATGATTTTCGCCAGCTGCACGAGACCTTTCTCGAGTTCCTGCACCATCTGCCCTTCTACGGGCTGGCGATCCTGTGCGCCGATGACCCGCAGGTGCGCGAGCTGATGCCGGAGCTGGAACGCCCGCGGCTGACCTACGCGATCGATGCTGACGCCGATGTGCGCGCCCTGGACGTGCGCCAGGAGGGCGTGCAGACGCGTTTCCGCCTGCAGCTGCCGGAGGCCGGCGAGCCGTTCCCGGTCACCCTCAATCTCCCGGGGCGGCACAACGTGCTCAACGCCCTGGCCGCGGCCGCCGTGGCCTGGGAGCTGGAGGCCCCGCGCGAGGCGATCGCCACGGCGCTCGAACGCTTCCAGGGCATCGGGCGGCGGTTCCAGGTCCACGAGTGGGCGGGGCCGGCCGGGCCGGTGACGCTGGTCGACGATTACGGCCATCATCCGCGTGAGATCGCCGCGACCCAGGCCGCGGCGCGGGATGCCTGGCCCGGTCGCCGGCGGATCACCGTGTTTCAGCCGCATCGCTACACCCGCACCCGTGACCTGTTCGAGGACTTCGTGGAGGCGCTGTCGGAGACCGACGTGCTGATCCTGCTGGAGGTGTATGCCGCGGGCGAGGCGCCGATCGCCAGCGCCGACGGGCGCAGCCTGGCGCGGGCCATCCGTCTGCGCGGCCAGGTCGAGCCGATTTTCGTGGAACAGGCCGCGGACGTGGCCGGCGTGCTGGAGGGCCTGCTGCAGGCGGACGACGTGATCATCGCCCAGGGGGCGGGCGACATCGGTCGCCTGGCGGCCCTGCTGCCGCAAGAGCTAACCGGAGGTGGCGCATGACACCGCTGGACCCTGCCCTGGCCGCGGCGCGTCATCTGCACGAGCTGCAGCCACGCGGCGAACTGCAGGCGCGGGCACCGCTGGCACCGCTGACCTCATGGCGTGCCGGCGGGCACGCCGACTGGCTGTTCCGCCCCGCGGACCGCGAGGATCTCGCGAACCTGCTGGCGCAGGTCGCCCGCCTCGCGCCCGACCTGCCGATCACCTTCCTCGGGCTCGGCAGCAACGTCCTGGTGCGCGACGGCGGCGTTGCCGGGCTGGTGGTGCATCTGCAGGGCGTTCTGGCCGAACGCGAACGCCTGGACGGCGACCGGGTGTTCCTGGGTGGCGGGCTGGCCTGTGCCCAGGCGGCGCGCTTCTGTGCCCGCGAGGGCCTGGTGGGGGCGGAGTTCCTCGCCGGCATCCCCGGCACCGTGGGCGGCGCCCTGCAGATGAACGCCGGGGCCTGGGGCGGCGAGACCTGGCCCCTGGTGGAATCGGTGGAGGTGATCGACCGTGAGGGCCGGCTGGAAACCCGCCGCCCGGATGCGTTCCGGGTCGGTTACCGCCGGGTCCAGGGGCTCGATCCGCGTGAACGCCTGTGGTTCACCGGGGCGACCCTGCGTCTGAGCCCGGGCGACCCGGAGGCCGGTACCCGGCGCATCCGCAAACTGCTGCGCGAACGCTCGGCGAAACAGCCGCTGGGTCAGCCGTCCTGCGGCTCGGTGTTCCGCAACCCGAAAGGCGATCACGCCGCACGCCTGATCGAGGCCGCCGGGCTCAAGGGCCTGCGCGCCGGCGCGGCCGAGGTGTCGCCGGTGCATGCCAATTTCATCACTCATGACGGTACGGCGCGGGCGGAAGACATCGAGCGCCTGATCGACACGGTGCGCAACACGGTGGAGCAGCGGTTCGGCGTCCGCCTGGAGCCGGAGGTACGCATCCTGGGCCGGTTCATCGACCCGGGCGACGACAGCGAGGGAACGGCATGAATCGTAACGACGCAGAACCCCGCGACTATGGCCGGGTGGCGGTATTGATGGGCGGCTGGTCCGGAGAGCGCGAGGTCTCGCTGGCCAGCGGCAACGCCGTGCTGGCGGCCCTGCGACGTCAGGGCGTGGATGCGCATCCGGTCGATCTCACGCGGGCGCACATGGGGCATCTGCACCTCCCCCTGGAGGGGTTCGACCGGGTCTTCATCGCGTTGCATGGAGAGTGTGGCGAGGACGGGGCCCTGCAGGGCTGCCTGGACCTGGCCGGCATGCCCTACACCGGCACCGGCGTGCTGGGTTCCGCCCTGGGGATGGACAAGCTGGCCTGCAAGCGACTGTGGACCGGGAGCAACCTGCCCAGTGCGCCCTACCGGTTGCTGAACCCGGGGTTCGACCCGGATGCGGTGGCCGAGGCGCTGGGGCTGCCCCTGATCGTGAAGCCGGCCCGCGGGGGCTCGAGCCTGGGCATTACCCGGGTGGATCGGGCGGCCGATCTCCCGGCCGCCTGGGAGGCGGCGCGCAGCCAGCCCGGGCAGATCTTCGCCGAACAGTGGATCGAGGGCCACGAATACACCGTGGCCATCCTCGACAACCAGCCGCTCCCGGTGGTCGAGATCCGTGCCGACGGCGGGTTCTACGACTACCACGCGAAATACGAGTCGGACCGCACCGGGTATGTCTGCCCGCCGCCGCTGGATGAAAGCTCGTTACTCGAATTGCAGTCACTGGCGCTGGGTGCGTTTGCCGCGCTGGAAGGCTGCGGCTGGGGTCGGGTCGACATCCTGCAGGACGAGCACGGCGACAACCATCTGATCGAGATCAACACCGTGCCCGGCATGACGGATCACAGCCTGGTGCCCAAGGCGGCGGCCGAGGCGGGGATCGATTTCGACACCCTGTGCCTGCGCATCCTGGACTCCAGTTTCCAGTGCGGAGGGCTGCGATGAATCGCCGGCGCACCCCGCCGGCAGCGCGCTTCGCGCGGCTGCGCAGCGTGTCCGGCCCGGCCCTGCGCCTGCTGGCCGGAATGGCGCTGGCCGCGGCGATCGTGCTGGTCCTGCTGGCGACGACCCGCTTCGAGCCGGACGCGCTGGTGCCGGTGGAAAGCATCGAGATTGCCGGCGAGCCGCGCTACGCCGACGTGGAGCGGGTGCGTGAACTCGCGCGTCGCCACGCGCCGGGGTTCATTACCGCCGATCTGGCGGCACTGGAACGTTCGCTGGTCGCCGAGCCCTGGATCGATGGTGTGCAGCTGCGCCGGCAATGGCCGGGGACGCTGGTGGTCGAGGTGCGCGAACCGGTGCCGGTGGCGCGCTGGGGCGAGGAGCAGCTGGTCGATCGGCATGGCCGGGTGTTCGGGCCGGTGGATCAGGCCGAGTGGGACTACCTGCCCGCTCTGGAGGGGCAGGACGGGCGCCAGGTGGTGCTGATGCGCCGCTACCTCGAGGTGTCGGCACGTCTGGCGGATGCCGGCCTGGAGGTGGCCGGCGTGGCCGAGGGGCGTCGGCATGACTGGACCATCCGTCTGGAGTCCGGGGGGCGGATCCTGATGGGGCGGGACGCCGAGGCGGCCCGCCTGAATGCTCTGGTACGGGCGGCCGACGTCGTGCGCGAGCGCCGCGACGCGCCGGTGGAACGCTGGGACCTGCGCTATCCGCACGGCATGGCGGTGGCCTGGGCCGAAGAAGACGGGGACGCCGCCGGCGATCCCGGGACACAGTGAAAGGACGCGGGGAGATGATGGCAAAGAAGGCGGAATCGGGTCTGATCGTCGGGCTGGATGTCGGGACCTCGAAGATCGAGGCCATCGTCGGCGAGCTGAAGGACGATGGCGAGATCGAGATTATCGGCATCGGCTCGTCGCCCTCGCGCGGCCTGAAAAAGGGCGTGGTGGTCAACATCGAGTCCACCGTTCAGTCGATCCAGCGCGCGGTGGAGGAGGCCGAGCTGATGGCCGGCTGCGAAATCCACTCGGTGTATACCGGCATCGCCGGCAGCCACGTGAAGAGCTACAACTCGACCGGCGTGGTGGCCATCAAGGACGGCGAGGTGGGGCCGGGCGACGTCGAGCGGGTTATCGACGCCGCGCGAGCCATCGCGATCCCCGCCGACCAGCGCATCCTCCACGTGCTCCCGCAGGAATACATCATCGACGAGCAGGAGGGCATCCGCGAACCGGTGGGGATGTCCGGCGTGCGCCTGGAGGCCAAGGTCCATCTGGTCACCGGCGCGGTGTCGGCGGCGCAGAACATCGTGAAATGCGTGGAACGCTGCGGGCTGCGGGTGGACGACATCATCCTCGAACAGCTGGCGTCGTCGTATTCGGTGCTGACCGAGGACGAGAAGGATCTGGGGGTCTGCCTGGTCGATGTCGGTGGCGGCACCACCGACATCGCGGTGTTCTCCCACGGCGCCATCGCGCACACCGCGGTGCTGCCGATCGCCGGCGACCAGGTGACCAACGACATCGCGGTCGCGCTGCGCACGCCGACGCAGTACGCCGAAGAACTGAAGATGAAATACGCCTGCGCGCTGCGCTCGCTGGCCGACCCCGGGGAGTCCATCGAGGTCCCGGGGGTGGGCGACCGCGAGGCGCGCCGGCTGTCGCGGCAGACCCTCGCCTCGGTGGTGGAGCCGCGTTACGAGGAGCTGCTGCAGCTGGTTCAGGCCGAACTGCGCCGTTCCGGGACCGAGGAGATGATCGCCGCCGGTGTCGTTCTGACCGGCGGATCGTCGCGAATGGAAGGTGGGGTGGATCTCGCCGAGGAGGTCTTCCACATGCCCGTTCGCCTGGGTGTTCCGCAGCACGTGACCGGGCTGCTGGACGTGGTGCGCAACCCGGTGCACGCCACCGGGGTGGGCCTGCTGCTGTATGCCCGCGAGTCACGGGCCCTGCAGGAGGCCCGCCCGGTGGAATCCGGGTTCCAGGGGATCTGGGCGCGCATGAAGCGCTGGTTTACCGGCCAGTTCTAGGCCGGACCGAAGGGCCGGACCGCTCTCCGGCTACCGAGAAGGAAGGACATGTACACACGAAACAAGAGGACGCAATCATGACGTTCGAACTGATGGATACCTTTAGCCAGAGCGCCACGATCAAGGTCGTGGGCGTGGGTGGCGGCGGCGGCAACGCCGTACAGCACATGGTTCATTCGCAGCTGGATGGCGTGGATTTCATCTGCGCCAATACCGATGCCCAGGCGCTCAAGAGCCTGGATTCCAAGACCCTGCTGCAGCTGGGCGGGGACATCACCAAGGGCCTGGGCGCCGGGGCCGATCCGTCGGTGGGCCGCGAGGCCGCACTGGAGGATCGCGAGCGGGTGCAGGACCTGCTGCACGGCGCGGACATGGTGTTCATCACCGCCGGCATGGGCGGCGGCACGGGCACCGGCGCGGCCCCGGTGGTGGCGCAGATCGCCAAGGAGATGGGCATCCTGACCGTGGCCGTGGTGACCAAGCCGTTCCCGTTCGAGGGCAAGAAGCGCATGCAGGTCGCAATGTCCGGGATCAAGGCGCTGACCGAGCAGGTGGACTCCCTGATCACCATCCCCAACGAGAAGCTGCTCACGGTGATGGGCAAGAACACCACCCTGCTGGATGCCTTCAAGGCCGCCAACGACGTGCTGTTCGGCGCGGTGCAGGGCATCGCCGAGCTGATCACCCGTCCGGGCCTCATCAACGTCGACTTCGCCGACGTACGCAACGTGATGCGCGAGATGGGCATGGCGATGATGGGTACCGGCACCGGTTCCGGCGAAGACCGTGCGCGCCAGGCCGCCGAGGCCGCGATTGCCAGCCCGCTGCTGGAGGACATCGACATCTCCGGGGCCCGCGGCATCCTGGTCAACGTGACCGGCGGCATGGATGTCGGTATCGGCGAATTCGAGGAAGTCGGCGAAGCGGTGAAGGCGCTGGCCTCCGAGGACGCCACCGTGGTGGTGGGTACCGTCATCGATCCCGAGATGAGCGACGAGATGCGGGTCACGCTGGTGGCCACCGGCCTGGGCGCGCAGACCGAGCAGCCCGAACGCCCGCAGGTGCGCGTGGTGGATGCCCAGCCGCAGCAGGCGGCGGGTTCCGACGTGGATTTCGACCGCCCCACGCACCAGCGTCAGCGCCGCGGCCAGGACGAGGTCGCGACCGATTACGGCAGCGGTAACCAGCAGTCGAACATCGACGTGCTCGACATCCCGGCTTTCCTGCGCAAGCAGGCTGACTGAGGGACTTGACATGCAGGAGGAGCGGAATCCTGCAATAATGGAGCATTCGTTGTGTGCATGAACGGAGCCCGGGAGGGCCCGGGCTCCCCTCCATGCGCTCTCGCAGAAGAGGCAGTGCGTTGATCAGGCAAAGAACGCTCAAGAACAGCATCCGGGCGACCGGAGTCGGGCTCCATACGGGCGAGAAGGTCGTCCTTACGCTGCGTCCGGCCCCCCCTAATACCGGAATCGTGTTTCACCGCGATGACCTCGACCCGCCGGTGGAAATCCCGGCACGGGCCGAGAACGTCGGGGACACGCGGCTGTCGACGACCCTGGTCAACGGCGATGCGCGGGTCTCCACCGTGGAACACCTGCTGTCGGCGGTGGCCGGTCTGGGCATCGACAATCTCTTCGTCGACGTGAGCGCGGCGGAGGTCCCGATCATGGACGGCAGCGCGGGACCGTTCGTGTTCCTGCTGCAGTCCGCGGGTCTCAAGGAGCAGGATGCTCCCAAGGAATTCATCCGGGTGAAGCGCAGCGTGGAGGTTCGCGACGGCGACAAATGGGTGCGCTTCGATCCCTATGAAGGGTTCAAGGTCGGCTTCTGCATCGACTTTGAACACCCCATGTTCACCGACGGGAGCCAGCGCGCCGAGCTGGATTTCTCGTCCACCTCGTTCGTGAAGGAAGTCTCGCGCGCCCGGACCTTCGGGTTCATGCGCGACATCGAGGCCCTGCGTGCGAATCAGCTGGCACTGGGCGGCAGCCTGGACAATGCCGTGGTGCTGGACGACTTCAAGATCCTCAACGAAACCGGGCTGCGCTACGACAACGAGCTGGTCAAGCACAAGATCCTCGACGTGGTCGGCGATCTCTACCTGCTGGGCCACAGCCTGATCGGGGCTTTCACCGGGCACAAGTCCGGCCATGCCCTGAACAATCAGCTCATCCGTCAGCTGGCCGCGGACCGGACGGCCTGGGAAAAGGTTACCTTCGAGGATCCCTCCGAGCCGCTGCCGATCTCGTTCGGGCAGCTGGAGCCGGGCGCCACCGGTTGAGGGACGTCAGCCGGTGTCGTTCCCCGTATCGCGGGGACGGGCGCGGGCCAGCCGCCGCAGTGCTCCCGCCAGCCGGGGATCGTCGACCTCGCCGGCCGTCTGTTCCAGGGTCTGGCGGGCGCTGTCCGGGATCGGCGGACGGCTGCGCACCGGATCCGGTTCGGTGGAGCGGGCCGCACCACCCAGGGCGACCCGCACGCGCTCCACTTCGGGGTAGCCGGCCGCCTGCAGGGTCTTGAGGATCTCGCGCTGCTGGAAGCGCATCTCGGTGCACAGGGCACGGTCGCGGCAGACCGCCACCAAAGTGGTGTCGTGGCGCACCAGCTGGAGGCGCCCGCTGGCGACGTGCGTTCCGACCAGCCCGGCCAGCGCCCGTTCCAGTGCCCGGTCCGGGGTGACGTGGCTCTGCCACGCGGCGCGGATGTATCGGCCGATGCGGGGCGGCGTCATGGCTGACATGGCGCCTCCCGCTCGGGGCTTGGAGGAATCAACGGAGGTTGCATGGACCTGATGCTACTACGAGCCGGCGGTGTCTGTACCCGGATCCCGCTGTGGCTGGTGGTTCCGGCGCTGCTGGGGATGCTGGCCGCGGTCGTGACCGCCGGCTATCAGCTGGGCCAGCAGCAGCGTGACGTGGTCGAAATCCCCGTGCTTCCGACCGTGGGCTCGCCCGATCTCGAACTCGCGGAACGCGAGCTCGCGCGCGAGGGGGTGGAGTCGCTGGCGTCCCGTCTGGTCGAGCTGGAAAACCGCCAGGCGCGTCTGGACCTGCGCATGTCCGGTCTGGGCGACGCCCTGGATCTGGACCCGGAGGCGCTGGAACCGGAGGCCGGCGGTCGCGGCGGACCGGCGCCGCCGGACTCCGCGGCCGCGGTGGACCGTCGCATCGCCGCGCTGGATCACCTGCTGGGGCGGCGCGACACGACGGTCGCGCGCCTGGACGAGGCGGTGCGCGGCGATGCCCGGGACGAGCGCATGCGCCCCGGCGTGCGGCCGGTGGAATCCGAGGCCTGGGTCAGTTCGGCCTTTGGATACCGCGACGATCCGTTCACCGGCGAGCGGCGTTTCCATTCCGGCATCGACTACGCCGGACGTGAGGGCTCCGAGATCCGGGCGGCCGCGGACGGGATCGTGGTGCGGGCGGACACCAACGGCGGGTTCGGGCGCAGCGTCGACATCGTTCATGCCGACGGGTTGCTGACCCGTTACGCGCATAATTCGGAGTTGCTGGTCGATCCCGGGGAACGGGTGGAAGCGGGCCAGCCCATCGCCCGCATGGGCAGTACCGGACGGGCGACGGATACCCACCTCCATTTCGAAGTCCACGGTCCCGGCGGGCCGGAAAATCCGGCCGACTACGTTCATCGCTGAGCGTGACCTCCGCGGATCGTTTATCCTAGGTCGGTTTCAGCCAATCTTCCGGATCCCCATGAAGCAGCTCGTACGCAAGTTCTTCGGCAGTCGCAACGACCGCATCATCAAGCGCTACGCGAAAAAGGCCGAGCGCATCAATGCCCTGGCCCCGGCCATCGACGATCTGCCGCAGGAAGAGCTGCGGCACAAGACCGATGAATTCCGCCGGCGGCTGCAGTCGGGCGAGGACGTGGATGCGCTGCTGCCGGAAGCCTTCGCGGTCTGCCGCGCGATGAGCGACCGCGTACTGGGCCTGCGCCACTTCGATGTCCAGCTGATGGGCGGGATGGTCCTGCACGACGGACGGATCGCGGAAATGCGCACCGGCGAGGGCAAGACCCTGGTCGCGACCCTGACGGCCTATCTCAATGCGCTGCCGGGCGATGGCGTGCACGTGGTGACCGTGAACGACTATCTCGCCCGCCGCGATGCGGCCTGGATGGGACGGCTCTACCAGGCCCTGGGGCTGACGGTCGGCGTCATCAACTCCTCCGGCGGGCAGTCGGGCGGTGCCTCCTCGTTCGTGTTCGACCCCGACCATGTGGCGGGTGAGGACGGCATGGACGGCCTGCGGCCGGTCACCCGTACCGAGGCCTACGCGGCCGACATCACCTATGGCACGAACAACGAGTTCGGTTTCGACTATCTGCGCGACAACATGGCCTTCTCGGCCGATCAGCGCGTGCAGCGGGGCCTGAACTACGCGCTGGTCGACGAGGTGGACTCGATCCTGATCGACGAGGCGCGCACGCCCCTGATCATTTCCGGCCCGTCCGGCTCGGACTCCGAGCTGTACGAGCGCATGAATGCGATCCCGCCGCAGCTGACGCGTCAGGAAGACGAAGAGAGCGAGGGCGACTACTTCGTTGACGAGAAGGCCAAACAAGTCTTCCTCAGCGAGGACGGCCACGAGAAGGCCGAGGCCCTGCTGCGCGAGGCCGGCCTGCTGGAGGAGGACCAGTCGCTGTACGACGCCGGCGCGATCGCGGTCCTGCACCATCTGAACGCGGCGCTGCGCGCGCATGCCCTGTTCCAGCGGGATGTCGACTATCTGGTGCGCGACAACCAGGTCCAGATCATCGACGAATTCACCGGCCGCATCATGACCGGCCGGCGCTGGTCCGAGGGGCTGCATCAGGCGATCGAGGCCAAGGAGGGCGTGCCGATCCAGCGCGAGAACCAGACGCTCGCCTCGATCACCTTCCAGAACTATTTCCGCCAGTACGACAAACTGGCGGGCATGACCGGTACCGCGGACACCGAGGCCTACGAATTCCAGACCATCTACGGCCTGGAGGTCGTGGTGGTTCCCGGGAACAAGCCGCTGATCCGCGAGGACATGCAGGATCTGGTGTACCTGACCCAGGACGAGAAGTACGACGCGATCGCGAAGGAGATCCAGTGGTGCGTCGAACGCGGCCAGCCGGTGCTGGTCGGCACGGCCTCGGTCGACAGCTCCGAGCGGCTGGCGAAGTCCCTCAAGGAGAAGGGCATCGAATTCGAGGTGCTCAACGCCAAGCAGCACGAGCGCGAGGCGCACATCATCGCCCAGGCGGGACGTCCGGGGGCCGTGACTCTGGCCACCAACATGGCCGGGCGCGGTACCGACATCGTCCTCGGCGGCAGTCTCGACGCGGAACTGGCCGGTGTTGATCCGAACGACGAGCAGCAGCGCGAACGCATCCGCGAGGACTGGCAGAAACGTCACGACGACGTCATCGCCGCCGGCGGCCTGCACATCATCGGCTCGGAGCGGCACGAATCGCGGCGCATCGACAACCAGCTGCGCGGGCGTTCGGGGCGCCAGGGTGACCCGGGCTCCAGCCGTTTCTTCCTGTCCCTGGAAGACAACCTGATGCGGGTGTTCGCGTCCGAACGGGTGAAGTCCCTGATGGGACGCCTGGGCATGAAGGAAGGCGAGGCGATCGAGAACGCCTGGGTCTCGCGCGCCATCGAGAACGCCCAGCGCAAGGTCGAGGCGCACAACTTCGATATCCGCAAGCAGCTGCTGGAATACGACGACGTCGCCAACGACCAGCGCCAGGTCATCTACGAGCAGCGCGCGGAACTGCTGACCACCGAGGACATCAGCGACACCATCGATGCCCTGGTGGCCGACGTGATGAATGCGCAGATCAGCGAGTACATCCCGCCCGGCAGCATCGAGGATATCTGGGATCCGGAAGGGCTGGAGCAGGCGCTGCGCAACGAATTCGGCCTGGAACTGCCGGTCAAGCAGTGGCTGGATGACGAGGACGACCTGCACGAGGAGCCGCTGCGCGAGCGCATTGTCGAGCGGGCGCGCGAGGCCCTCAACGGCAAGCGCGAACAGCTGGGCGATGCCACCATGAATCGCCTGCAGCGCGACGTGATGCTGCAGGTGCTGGATTCGCAGTGGAAGGAACACCTGGCGGCGATGGACTATCTGCGCCAGGGGATCGGCCTGCGCGGGTATGCCAACCGCAATCCCAAGCAGGAATACAAGAAAGAAGCGTTCGCGATGTTCCAGTCGCTGCTGGAGCGCATCAAGCACGACGTGATCAAGATGCTGCTGCGTATCCAGCTGCGTTCCGCCGAGGACGCCGAACAGCTGCAGCCGGAACGCCAGGCACCGGACACCGGGGCCATGAATTTCCGCCACGAGAACCCCGACAGTCCGCTGGCCGCGGACGAGGACGACGGGGGCGCCGCGGAAGATGACGCGCGCAAGGTCGCCGGTGGTGACGAGACGTACCGGCGGGAGGAGCCCAAGCTCGGCCGCAACGAGCCCTGCTGGTGCGGTTCCGGCAAGAAATACAAGCACTGCCACGGCCGGCTCTGATGGCCGTGGGACTGCAGGAACCGTCGGCGCCGCCGGCCGTGTCGGGCATCCGTCTGGCTGCCGGCGCGGCCGGCATCCGTTATGCGGGTCGTGATGACCTGGTGCTGATGGACGGTGGCGAACACGCAGTGGTCGCCGCGTTGTACACCACCAGCGCGTTTCGCGCCGCGCCGGTGGAGGTTGCTCGCCGCCATCAGGCGGACGGGCGCCCCCGCTGGCTGCTGATCAACGCCGGGAACGCGAACGCGGGTACCGGCGAGCCCGGGCTGCGTGCGGCCGAGGCCAGCTGCACGGCCCTGGCCCGGCTGGTCGACAGCGAGGCCTCGGCGGTGCTGCCGTTTTCCACCGGGGTGATCGGCGAGCCGTTTCCGCTGGAGCGGCTGGAGGCGGCCCTGCCTGCGGTCCACGCCGGACTGGCCGAGGATGGCGAGAGCTGGCTGCGGGCGGCGCGGGCGATCATGACCACCGACACGGTGACCAAGGTCGCAAGCCGCGACGTCCAACTGTCCCAAGGGCGCGTGCGCCTGACAGGCATGGCGAAGGGATCGGGGATGATCCATCCCGACATGGCGACGATGCTGGGTTTTGTCGGCACCGATCTGGCCACCGATGCGGACGAGCTGGACGCGCTGCTGCGCGAGGCGAACCGTGACAGTTTCAACGCCATTACCGTGGATGGCGATACCTCGACCAATGACGCGCTGGTCTGCATGGCCAGCGGGGCCAGCGGTGTCCGCCTGGCTGGCGATGCCGACCGCACCGCGTTCGCGCAGGCGCTGGGGTCACTGTGTCTGGAACTGGCGACCGCGATCGTGCGCGACGGGGAAGGGGCGACCAAGTTCGTGACCGTGGAGGTGACAGGCGCATGCGAGCGGGCGGAAGCCGAGCGCGTTGCCGAGACGGTCGCGTTGTCCCCTCTGGTGAAGACCGCGCTGTACGCCAGCGACCCGAACTGGGGGCGCATCCTCGCGGCCGTGGGACGGGCCGGCGTCAGCGATCTCCGGATCGAGGGGGTCACGGTCGACATCAACGGTCTGGCGATCGTGCGCGCTGGCGGCCGCGCGCCCGAATACCGCGAGGAAGACGGCCAGGCCGCCTTCGCGGCCGACGAGATCACCATCGCCATCGACCTCGGACGGGGCGATGCGCGGGCGCGCAAGTACACCTGCGATTTCTCCCACGAGTACGTGCGCATCAATGCCGAATACCGCTCCTGAGGCGGCACCGCTTGATGTGGCGCTGGGCGTGATCGAGGACGGGGCCGGCCGGGTCCTGGTTGGTCAGCGCGGGGCCGGGCAGCATCAGCCGGGCCGCCTCGAATTCCCCGGCGGCAAGCTGGAGGCGGACGAGTCCCCGGTCGCGGGCCTGGTACGCGAGATCCGGGAGGAGACCGGCCTGGGGGTCGAGCAGGCCATCCCCTGCCTGCGGCTGGAGCACGACTACGGCGACCGCCGCGTCAGGTTGCACGTGTTCCGGGTGCCGGACTGGAGCGGCGAGGTCCGGGAGTGCGAAGGACGTGCCCTGTGCTGGCGCGAGGCGGCCGCGCTGGATCCGGCGGATTTCCCGGCCGCCAACGGCCCGATACTGCGCCTGTTGCAGCTCCCCGATTTCCTTCTGGTGACGCCCGACCCGGCCGGGTCCGACGGCATCGCCGCCGTGGTGGACCGTGTGGCGGCCCGCCTCCGGCACGGGGACGTGGGGCTGTTGCAGATCCGTGCGCCGGGGCTGGCACGGGACGACTATCTCCGCTTTGCCCGGGATCTGGTGGCGGTGTCGCAGTCGCTGGGTACCGAAGTGCTGCTGAACGCGCCGCTGGACTGGCTGGACGAGCTGCCGCCGGCCGGGGTGCATCTGCCGGAGCGGCGCTGGCGGGCGCTGTCCCGGCGCCCCGCGGTAGCCGGCCGTATCAGCGTCTCGGCGCACGATGTCACGGGTCTCCAGGAGGCGGGGAGGCTGGCGCCCGATCTGGCCGTGGTCGGTCCGGTCCGGCCGACCCGGACGCACCCGGGGGCGACGCCGCTGGGCTGGGACGGTCTGGCACGTCTGACCGCTGCGAGTCCGGTGCCGGTCTACGCCCTGGGGGGGCTGGACGCGGGCAGCCTCGCGCCGGCCCGCGCCGCCGGTGCCTGCGGGATTGCGGCCATTCGTGGTCTGCTCGGAGAGCCGCCGGGCGGCGGGGAGTGACGGCACGGGCGGTGCCGCCCGGTCCTAACTACAGGGCGCAGCAGCAAAGGCCGAACGTCACATCCTCGCGCACCGGATTCGGGCGCGAGCGGAAATCGCCGGGATCCATGAAGCGCACGGTGAAGCGCTGACGCCCGCCCGAGATCTCGGGGTAGATGCCCAGCTGCGGGTCCACGCTGACCCGGATCATCTGCCAGGCGTGCTGGCTGTCCAGGGGCTGTTCCAGGAAGCCCTCCTCCGCGGTGACGCTGCGGTCGTTACCGGATCCGCGGATATAGCGCAGCACGTGCTGCGTGGCCTCGGTCACGCTCTCCAGCGGCCGGAACCACTCCAGCAGCAGCTCGGTGCGTGCTTCCACGGGCTGTGACAGCCAGTGGTGGTAGATCGGCAGATCGAAGTCGAAGGCTCCCCCGGGCAGGGCCATCCGCTGGCGCACACTGTTGAAGAATTCGTTCTCGCGGACCGCCCCGTCCAGCGCCCCGGCCTGCTCTTCGAGTGCGGTATGCAGGCGTCGCTGGTCGTCCATCGTGCTTCGGAAACGGCTGGCGTCGATCCCGGGCTGGTCGGCCAGCCGTTGCAGATTGGCGGTCTGGCGTTCGATCTCGCCCATCAGTTCGCGCTTGATGTCGACGCGCGTGACCAGCGCATAGATGTCGACCAGGGAGACCAGGGCTTCGTGATGGTCGTAAGGTTGCCCTGCCTGCAGGGCGTCACCGAAACGTTGCGTGAGCGCCTCCAGCCGGAGCAGGAGGCGGATCCGTTCGTGGAGGGGCTGTTCGAAGATCAGCGGACGGGTCACGGCGGCGCCATTGGATTGAAGATCCTGCAGTATCGAACATTGGGGGGCATGGTTTCTACCCGTCGGAAGTGAGGGAGCGCAATTCGCGGTCGATGGTCAGTACCTGTTCACGAAGCCGGGCATCGTCCACGCTGTCCCGATTGTCGATCCAGGCGTCCGCCCGCCGGCGCCGTTCGTCGGACCCGAGCTGACGCTCCATGATGGCGGCGACCTCCTCCCGGGTCCGGTCGTCGCGCCGGGTGACTCGTTCGATTTGCTCCTCGGGCGTGCATTCGACGGTGATCACCCGAACAAAATCGTCCTCCCAGCCGGCCTCGAACAGCAGCGGGACCACGATCAGGGCATACGGGGCGTCCGTGTCGTATTGCTGGAGTCGGGCATGGATCTCCCGATGGACCCGCGGGTGAACGATGGCTTCCAGCGCTTCGCGCTCGGCCGGGTCGGCAAACACGCGCGCGGCCAGCGCACGGCGATCGAGGTGACCGCGCGGATCGAGCACCCCGGGGCCGAAGTATTCAACGATGGCCCCGTGCAGGGGCTGGCCGGGTTCCTGCAGTTCGCGGGTGACGCGGTCGGCATCCAGAACCGGTACCCCCAGTTCCGCGAACAATGCCGCCACCCGGGTTTTCCCGGATCCAATGCCGCCGGTCAGGCCCGCCCGTTCCATACCCCCGGATTATAGGCCGTGAGGAAAATAGATGCGCAGCAACGCGTCGCCGGTGATCAGCGTCAGCCAGCCGGCGGCGGCGAGGTACGGGCCGAAAGGGATGGGGATGTTGCGGTCGCGCCCGCGCAGGGCGATCAGCGCGATCCCGACCACCGCACCCACCAGTGACGCGAGCAGCAGAATGACGGGCAGGGCCTGCCAGCCCAGCCACGCGCCCAGGGCGGCCAGCAGCTTGAAATCGCCATACCCCATCCCTTCCTTCCCGGTGAGCAGGCGGAAGCCGTGGAAGATCAGCCACAGGAGCAGGTAACCCGCCATGGCCCCGAACACCGCGGACTGCAGGTCGGTGAACAGCCCGAAGCTGTTGACCAGCAGGCCGAGCCACAGCAGCGGGAGCGTCAGCTGGTCCGGCAGCAGGGTGGTGCGGGCGTCGATCCCCCCGGCCGCGATCAGGACGGCCGTCAGGATCAGGGCCATGCCGGCTTCGATGCCCGTGCCGAAATACCAGACGGTGACTGCGAACAGGATCCCGGTGAGCAGTTCCACCGCCGGATACTGCCAGCTGATGCGCACACCACAGCCGGGACAGCGGCCACGCAGGAACGCAAAGCTGAGCAGCGGGATGTTCTCGATCGCGCGGATGGCGCGCTGGCAGTTCGGACAGCGCGAGCGGGGATGGATCAGGTCGAAACGTTCCGCGGTGGTATCCGCCGGCGGTTCCTCGCCATCCAGGACGTAGCGGGCCTCGGCCTGCCACTCCCGTTCGAGCATCACCGGCAGCCGCGCGATCACGACGTTGATGAAGCTGCCGATCACGAGCCCGAGAACGGCGGCGACCGCGATCGCGATCGCCGGATTGGCCAGCAGATCGCTCATGGCCGGCGGCCGCGGGTGGCCGTCACAGAACCTGCCCCATGTGGAAGATCGGCAGATACATGGCGATGACCAGGCCGCCGACCAGCACGCCCAGCACGACCATGATCAGCGGCTCGAGCAGGCTGGACAGGCTGTCCACCGCGTTGTCGACTTCTTCTTCGTAGAAGTCGGCGACCTTGCCCAGCATGGTGTCCAGCGAGCCGGATTCCTCGCCGATCGCGACCATCTGCACCACCATGTTGGGGAACACGGCGGTATTGCGCATCGACCATTGCAGCTGGCCGCCGGCCGCGGTCTCATCGCGCATGCGCTCGGTCGCTTCGCGATAAACGGCGTTACCCGTGGCGCCGGAGACCGAGTTGAGGGCGTCCACCAAAGGCACGCCGGCGGCGAACATGGTGGACAGCGTGCGGGCGAAACGGGCCACCGCGGCCTTGCGCAGGATGGGCCCGAATGCCGGGGCACGCAGGATCGCGATGTCGAGGAAGCGATCGAATTTCGGGAGACGCTGGCGTGCCTGGACGAAGAGGAAACCGGCCAGAACGGCCCCGCCAAGCAGGGCCCACCACCAGGCCTGCACGAACTCCGACATGTTAATGACCATGCGGGTGAACACCGGCAGGTCCGCGCCGAAGCCCTGGAACAGGGATTCGAACTGCGGCACCACGTAGATCAGCAGGATCGCCGTTACCACGATGGCCACCACGATGACCGCCGCCGGATAGAACAGGGCCTTGCGGATCTTGGCCTTGAGGGCCTCCGTTTTCTCCTTGTAGGTCGCGATCTTGTCGAGCAGCGTCTCCAGGGTTCCGGACTGCTCGCCCGACTCGACCAGATTCACCACGAGGTCGTCGAAGTGCTTCGGGTGCTTCGACAGGGCGGTGGCGAAGGTGTCGCCGCCCTCGACGTCGGTCTTGATCTGCATGATCAGATCGCGCATCGAGGCCTTTTCGTTGCCCCGTCCCACGATTTCGAAGGCCTGCACCAGCGGCACGCCCGACTGCAGCATGGTAGTCATCTGCCGCAGGAAATATGCGATGTCGGCGGGGATGATCTTCTTCTGCCCGCCACCCAGAAGGGGCTTCGGCTTCTTCTTGATCTTCAGAACGTTGACACCGTTCTTGCGCAGTTCGGCGCGCGCGGAGGTCTCGTTCTCCGCGGGCACTTCGCCCTTGACGCGGTCCCCGTTCTTGTTGAGGCCTTCCCAAGTATAGATCGTGCCGGAATCGGCCATTCCCTGTCCCCCTTAGCCGCTAGTCGATGGTCACGCGGTTGACTTCTTCCAGGCTGGTCAGCCCTTCGATGACCTTGTGCAGGCCCGCCCGTCGCAGGTCCTTGATGCCTTCCTTTTCGGCCTGGCGGGCGAGTTCGGTGCTGTTGCCATTCTCAAGGATGATTCGTTCGAGTTCCTCCGAGATCGGCAGAACCTGGTAGATCCCGACCCGGCCCTTGTAGCCGTTGGTGCACTGATCGCAGCCCACCGGCCGGTACACCGTGAAGCCCTGTTCGAGCTCCTCGTCGGTGAAGCCCTCGTCGCGCAGCGTTTCCTCCGGCAGATCCTCGGGTGCCTTGCAGTTGGGGCACAGACGGCGCGCCAGTCGCTGCGCGATGATCAGCAGGATGGACGAGGCGATGTTGTATGGCGGGACCCCCATGTTGGCCAGGCGCGTCAGGGTTTGCGGCGCATCGTTGGTGTGCAGGGTGGAGAGTACCAGATGCCCGGTCTGGGCGGCCTTGATGGCGATCTCGGCGGTTTCCAGGTCGCGGATCTCGCCGACCATGATTACGTCGGGGTCCTGGCGCAGGAAGGCGCGCAGTGCGCTGGCGAATGTCAGTCCGACCTTGGGGTTGATGTTGACCTGGTTCACCCCGGGCATGTTGATCTCGGACGGGTCTTCCGCAGTGGAGATGTTGCGGTCGGACGTGTTGAGGATGCCCAGACCGGTGTAGAGGGAGACGGTCTTGCCGGAGCCGGTCGGTCCGGTCACCAGGATCATTCCGTACGGGCGGCCGAGGGCCTCCAGGTACTGCGCCTTCTGCTCCTCCTCGTAACCGAGCTGATCGATGCCCATCGATGCCGAGCTCGGGTCGAGGATTCGCAGCACGATCTTTTCGCCGAACAGCGTGGGCAGCGAACTGACCCGGAAATCGATCGCGCGGGTGCGCGAGAGCTTCAGCTTGATGCGCCCGTCCTGCGGAATGCGGCGCTCGGCGATGTCCATGCGCGACATGACCTTGACGCGTGCAAGGATGCGCGGGGCCAGCGAGGTCGGTGGATGAGCCACCTCGTGCAGCACGCCGTCGATGCGGAAGCGCACACGGAAATCTTTCTCGAACGGCTCCAGGTGGATATCCGACGCCTTGCGGTTGATGGCGTCCATCAGGAGCTTGTTGACGAAGCGAACGACCGGGGCGTCGTCGACTGCGTCGCCTTCCTCGGATGCGTTGTCGGCGTCGGAATCCGCCTCGACGTTCAGGCTGTCGAGTTCGTCGTCGCCCAGGTCCTCCATCAGCTGCGACGCAGCATTGAGCGCGTCGTCGATCGCCCGGTCCAGCTTCTTCGGTTCCACCAGCACCGCCTCGACGGGCATTCCGGTGGCGAACTTGAATTCGTCGGTGGCCACCAGGTTGGTGGGATCGGACACGGCGATGAACAGCCGGTTGCCGCGCTGCATCAGAGGCAGGGCATGATGCTTCTGGATCAGCTTCTCGTTCAGGTGGTCACGCGGGATGACTTCCTCGTCAAAGGCCGCCATGTCCAGCACCGGAAGCCCGAACTCCTCGGCCGCCGCCTCCACCAGTCGCGGTTCCGGCACGTCGCCCTTGTCGGCCAGCAGCGCCATGAGGGGGGTCTGTTGGGTCCGCGCCTGTTCGACCAGCTGCTGGGCGATGTCCTGTGCAATCAGCCCGTTGTCGACGAGGCGTTTCGCCAGCCCCGGCAGGCGGGGCGTCGTGTTGCTGTTGGCCATGGGTGTTCGCAGACGTTATTGGGGATGATCCACACTCTACGTGGCGCGGTCCGGAATGAAAACGCATGTCCGGGGCGGCGCCGCGGCCGACCCGTGCATTCGCTCGATATTAGAGCGGTTATTCGGCGGATTACAAGGATGGGTGCAAGGTTTTTCGCCGTCAGCGCCCTCGATGCGGGCCGATCGAAGGTTTTGCGAACGGCCTCTCGCGCGGGGTTGACTTGCCCTGATCTGTCTCTCAGAATGCACGGCTTGGTTCAGGAGGGATACCCAAGCGGCCAACGGGGGCAGACTGTAAATCTGCTGGCACAGCCTTCGGAGGTTCGAATCCTCCTCCCTCCACCACCCAGTTTCATGCCAGCGACCCGAGCGGGCGATGGCGAGAAAGCCAGGGTTCTGCGGGTGTAGTTCAATGGTAGAACCTCAGCCTTCCAAGCTGATGATGTGGGTTCGATTCCCATCACCCGCTCCAGATTCTGGCTTGCAGGTCAGGCTCATGTAGCTCAGCAGGTAGAGCACTTCCTTGGTAAGGAAGAGGTCACCGGTTCGAGTCCGGTCATGAGCTCCATTTTTTCAGGCACGTAGCAGCGTCAGTGCTGCCGTCGTAACGACAGCGTCACGATCCGGGGAAGCGAGATATGTCCAAGGAAAAGTTCGAACGCAAGAAGCCGCACGTGAATGTGGGGACGATTGGTCATGTGGACCACGGGAAGACGACGCTGACGGCGGCGTTGACGGTGGTTCAGGCGAAGAAGTACGGCAGCGATGCGCGTGCCTTTGACCAGATTGACAACGCGCCGGAAGAGAAGCAGCGCGGTATCACGATTGCGACGGCGCACGTGGAGTACGAGTCGGACACGCGCCACTACGCGCACGTGGACTGCCCGGGTCACGCGGACTATGTGAAGAACATGATCACCGGTGCGGCGCAGATGGACGGCGCCATTCTGGTGGTTTCGGCGGCGGACGGTCCGATGCCGCAGACGCGGGAGCACATCCTGCTGTCGCG